>JASFGF010000046.1:0-11435 GCA_050123915.1 Desulfobacterales bacterium
TTACCTAAAAGTTCAAATCAAAAGACCTCTCATTCAAAAAATAAAAAAATCGATTGCCGATCTGCGTAAACGGTGAATAAATGACGATCCTAAATAAATATTTGTAACACATTAACCTTTTTAAGATATTACCGCTTCAGGAACAATTTAATTTTTGCTGAAAAAACTCGTGAATAAGGGCTCGTAATGAAAGAACCTGCCAGGACAAAATATTTTTCAGACGACGCCTTTTAAACCTATCTCCTCAGCGACTTCCCGCATGCCCATAATGGTATCCGTAATCAGTTCTGTTCGTTCCATACCCAGCATTTGGGCACCTTTATCAATGATAGACCGATCGACGCCGGCGGCAAACCGTTTATCCTTCCATTTCTTTTTTACGGATTTGGCTTTTAAATCCATAACACTTTTTGAAGGTCTCACCAGTGCCGTTGTTACCACCAAACCGGTAAGCTCATCGATGGCATAAAGCACCTTTTCGAGTTCTGTTTTTGGCTCAACATCCGAGCAAATTCCCCACCCGTGGCTAACCACTGCACGGATGTATTCCTGAGGCCAGTTATTTTCCTTTAAAATCTCCTCGGTTTTTCGACAATGTTCTTCAGGAAACTTCTCATAATCGAGATCATGAATCAGGCCGATAATTCCCCATTTTTCTTCGTCTTTCCCTCGTTTTCGGGCAAAATAGCGCATCACACCCTCCACGGCCAGCGCATGTTTAATCAGATTTTCAGTTTTATTGTATTTTTTTAGAAGGTTAAAGGCCTGTTCACGAGTTGGAATATTTGAATTCATATGTTGTCTCCTCGGGTAAGGATATTAAACTGTATTGTCGGGAACTATACCCACAAATTTGTTTTGTTGTAAATACCCATATTGAAAAATCCCTTGACAGGCGCCGGCATATCCTTTAGAGAATCGGGCAAGGTGCCTGTCAAAGGCTTAATAGGGAATCCCGTGAGAATCGGGAGCGGTCCCGCCGCTGTAATCCCCCCCTTTTTAATAAAGGGAACCTTTTTAGCAAATATGGCCACTTTTTCGATAAACCGGAATGGGAAGGCCGCTAAAAAGGCGGGAAAGTCAGAAGACCTGCCTGAACAAAATAGACACACCTCCGCGGCATGACGGGGTGATGCGGTCTTAGCAAAATAGGGTCAAGGAAACTGGGTGCAGCCCTTCAATCTTCTGCTATGAGATTGAAGGGCTTTTTTTATTTGTACGCATAAAGCATCCTCGGCGGGACTGAAAAAAATGATGAAAGGAGGTGAGGCAATGAAAACGGGATTAATTGTGTATGTTGTTGGAACAGAGCCTGTCGATTGGGATGCAGATTCTGAATTGAGGGCCATCAAGCAAAGCAGTCGAGCAGATCTGGTAGAGATCATTACCGTAAAATCAGGTCATTTCGATATTTTGGATGCCTGGTGGTCCCTTTTGACCAGGGGAATGAAGCAAATTGTATGTATTATTGGTGAATTTGCGCCTAGCGGTCGTTTGACCCTTAAAGAACGTAAGCTTTGTCTTTGCGGATAGGAAACGGGAAGGCTAACATATCCATAGAGATTTTTTTTAGCAGATGAGAATTCAAACTTTAACACCCCCGATTGAGCTTTTTGCCCAATTGGGGGTGTTAACTATTGTCCATCCATAAATGGCCTTTTTTGCCCTGCTCGGCGTTCTCCGCGGGTTTCCGGCTGCGGCGTACAGTCGTACGCCTCACCGCAAACCCTTGTGTGGCCTTGAACAAGACAAAAATTGTTCATTTCTGAATTGGACACTTAATTGGGTCCATTACACTTCGTATAAGGGCATTAAATAAGATCATAAAGTTCAGGCCGTCTATTGGGCAAAAAGTATCGCATCCGATGCTTTCTGACCCGGTTGAGGTCTTTGGATTTTAGATCTGCAATAACCAGATGTTCCTTGTTGGTTAAACTTTTTTTAATAATTTTTCCGGATGGCCCGATGATCACTGCAATACCTGGAAAACGAAGCCCTTTTTCATTTTCCCCGATTTGATTGCAGGCGACGATAAATAGACCATTATCAAACGCTCTTGCGGTGAGATGGCGCATCCATGATATGTATTTCTCTTCGGGTGTTCCTCTTGGGGATGCATGGGGAATAAAAATAAGATCAGCACCTTTTATGGCCATGTGGGTGGAAAGCTCAGGAAAATGGGCATCATAACAAAGTTGTATGCCGAACTTGACGCCCCTTGCATCAAATAAGGGAATCGTATTGCCTGGTGTAAAAATGCCTTGTTCAGGAGGGGGGATGTATAACTTTCGATAGACGCCCACAAATCCGTCCGGTTTTATGACCAGATGGCTGGAAAAAATATGACTTTTTTCATCTTTTTCAATAATTCCTGCCAAAATGACAATCTTTTGGGATTTAGACAAATTTGAAAGATCCCGGGTTATAGGACCGGGAACAGGTTCTGCCGTATTCTTAATCTCTTCGAGATTACTGTAACCTGTGATATTCAATTCAGGAAAACATATGACATGGGCGCCTTCATTTTTTGATATTTCTATCCAATGGACCATGGCGTCGATATTACGACGCACATCCCCAGCAATGGAGCGAAAGATCATGGCTGAAATGCGGATGTCTTGCATAACGAATTTAGTACTGCCGGTTGTTGGGTTTGATACGATGAATCCGGGTCAAGGATGCATAAAAATTAAAGATCAAAATGTGCTTTAATTTTAAACATTTTTGTTGCAGGCAGGTTGATAATTCCTTTTACACCCGTCTCCTGAGAGATATTTTCAAGGTTATTTTTTATTTCATCCATGGATTGAGCGATAAAGGTGAACCAGATGTTATACGTATTATCCCGCCGGTAATTATGGGTTACCCCTGGATAACGGTTAACAGCCCTGGCAAAACTGTCAATTTTGTCCTGGGAGACCTTTGCCGCACAGAGAGTACTTACAAATCCTAATTTTTCAGGAACAAAATTACCGCCGATCCGTCGGACAATTCCTTCTTTCTTCAGCCGTTTTAGTCTCTTGATAACTTGATTTTCCGAAAGATTTAGGTTTTTGGCAATGGAAAGATAGGGACGCGTTGTTATAGGAAAATCGGATTGAATCCGATTAAGTATCGCTCGGTCAATTTCATCTATTGACGGCATGATTTACTCCTGGAACTTTCCTTTTATCAGACGCACATGGATCTTTCTGGTTCGGGGACCGTCAAATTCACAGAAAAATATTCCCTGCCACGTACCCAGAATCAGTCGATCATTTTCTACGGCGATCAGTTCAGAAGGGCCGAAAAGCGTCGATTTGATATGGGCCGGTGAATTTCCTTCCAGATGACGATATCCCGCCTTCCAAGGTATGATGGTGTTGATGATCATCAAGATATCATCTTTTACGCTGGGATCAGCACTTTCATTAATGGTTACGGCAGCGGTTGTGTGCGGGACATAAAGCATACAGAGCCCCTGGCCGATGCCTGCAGAACGGACCATATCCTGAATTTTGGATGTAATATCGATCATTTCCGTCCTATTTTTCGATTTAATTGTGCAGATCATAGCATCTCTCCATTACATAAAAAAAGCTCTGCAAAAATGCAGAGCTTTTTTTGTAAAATGGGTAAACCAATAATTGTCTTTTAAATTAAACACATCCTGTGGGCTTCGGAAGACCGGCCATCTTACATGCTCCCTTGCCGGGGCCTGAGGGGAACAGTTCATAAATATGTTTCAGCTTAAAACCGGTTACTTTTGAGAGGATACGAACCATGGGAGCGATCCCATTTTTTTCATAGTATTCCTGAAGAACCGTAATCACCTTCTTGTGCTCATCATTCAATTCTTCGATACCTTCCTGATGCTTTACCCACTGTACCCACTCTTCACACCAGTTGTCATAACTGTCGATAAAGCCGTCTTCATCTACGGTAAAATTCTTTCCCATATACTCAACTGTTGCCATTCAAAACCTCCTTTTTACTTTAATTATTTTTTTGGCGTTCTGCCTATTCCTTTCTTTAAAAAGACTTAAAACAATTATCTGATTGATTTGTCAATGTCAATATGAAAAATATAAATACTTTTTTTTTGATAAAGATAATGTTTTTTAAATGGTTAATTGCCCATGGTGCAGGCTGATTTTGTTTGAAGGCAAAAAAGAAATTCTGTAGATGATGCTTCATTTGAAAAATTCGAAAAGGATAATCGATGTATTTTAAAGATGTTAAACCAAAGGTGATTGTCATATGCGGACCAACGGCTTTGGGGAAAACATCTACGGCCATTCATCTTGCGCAACACTTCGATGGTGAAATTATCGGCGCTGATTCAATGCAAATATACAAATATATGGATATCGGAACAGCCAAGCCCACATTGGACGAGCAAGCTCGTGTCAAACACCATATGATCGATGTCATCGACCCGGATGAACATTTTGATGCCAGAAAGTATGCAACCCTGTCCCGTGAAAAGGTGACGGAGCTTCATGGGCAAAAGATAATCCCTTTTGTTGTCGGGGGGACAGGGC
Source organism: Desulfobacterales bacterium (assembly GCA_050123915.1). Classification (GTDB taxonomy): domain Bacteria; phylum Desulfobacterota; class Desulfobacteria; order Desulfobacterales; family UBA11574; genus UBA11574. The sequence continues at coordinate 4,524 of JASFGF010000046.1, forward strand.
TTTATATCAAAGCGCTCTTTCACGGTCTTTTTAAAACCGAGGCATCAGATTCTGATATCCGTAGTCGTTTGAAAGCCGAACTTCAAGCCCGCGGCAGCGTTTATTTATACCAAAGATTGTGCCGGCAGGATCCCGACACGGCAAAAAAGATACACCCTAACGACACCTACAGGATCATGAGGGCTTTGGAAGTATATGCGCTAACCGGAAAGCCACTTGCCAAACTCCACCAGACCCATGGTTTTAAAGACAGTCCCTTTGTTGTTCTGAAAATCGGTCTTCATATCCATCGGGAAATACTTTATGAACGCATAAACAAAAGGGTGGAGATCATGATCAACAGCGGATTTGTTAACGAGGTAAAACAACTGCTGGAAATGGGGTATTCGCCGGAGCTAAAATCAATGCAGTCCATCGGTTATCGTCATATCGTCAATTTCATAGAAGGTCGTTGCACCTGGGAAGAGACGGTAAGGACACTGAAACGGGATACTAGACGATATGCAAAACGTCAAATGACATGGTTTAAAGCAGACCAGCAGGTCATATGGAAAGATCCGGAAGCGTTAGAAAATATCAAAAAATTAATAAAAAAATTCTTGCAAGGGGAATAGAGATATATCAATAAACAAGTTAATTCGCTTCGTTCACAATTGGAATGTTGGAATAATGGAGTAATGGGTTTTGGAAAAAATGGTATGGTTATGTGACATATTGATAGAATGCATCTTGATCGATCAGCAAAAAATAATAAAGAATAGAATTCCTTTAGAAATCAATATTCCATTATTCCATATATGAGGCGGCAAAACCAAGCCCCAACAACTTTTTTATTGACAGTATGTTGAAGAATTTACGAGATATTAAATTGTCATGAAAATAGCCATAGCACAAATCAATCCGATTATCGGCGACTTTAAACACAATTTTGACAAGATCAAGCATTTTGCAGATCAGGCCATAGCGCTTCAGTGTGATCTCGTTGTCTTTTCAGAGCTTGTGATTACCGGATACCCACCTCGAGATCTTCTTGAGAGAAAAGATTTTATCAATGCCAATATTGTCTGTCTAGAACGGCTTTTGAACTCCATCCGCGGCATCGGGGTGATATGTGGCTTTGTGGATAAAAATTTTACGGGAAAAGGAAAGCCGATATATAACACGGCGATTCTTTTTGAAGACGGCAACATCATTCATAAGGTTCATAAAAGGTTGCTGCCGACCTATGATATATTTGATGAATCGCGATACTTTGAACCCGGCGAGGAAAGTTTGCCATGTTCGTACAAAGGACACAGAATAGGGTTAACAATTTGTGAAGATGCATGGAATGACAAAGATATTTTCAAAAAAAGAATTTATGCTCATGATCCTGTGGCCCGGGCTGTTCAAGCCGGAGCTGATCTGGTGATCAATATTGCCGCATCGCCTTATTATCTGGGACACGATACATTCAGGCAAAACATGTTTTCATTTATGGCAAAAAAATACAGGATTCCTTTTATGTTTGCCAATCAGGTAGGCGGAAATGACAGCATTCTTTTCGACGGGTCCAGCTCGGTTTTCGACAAGAATGGTAAAGTGATGGCCAGGGCTTTAGACTTTTCAGAAGATGTCGTGGTCTTTGATTCAAAACCGTTACAAGCCGTCAAAAACAGCATTCACAACATTTCACAATCGGATACGGAATCTATATTAAAGGCTCTGGTTACGGGAACCCACAACTATGTGACCAAGTGCGGTTTTTCCAAAGTGGTCATTGGTTTGAGCGGAGGAATAGATTCAGCTTTGACCGCATGCATTGCCGTCAGGGCTTTGGGGCCGCAGAATGTTTCTGTGGTTTTTATGCCATCTCCGTATACATCTAAAGAAAATTTTGAAGATACACAAAAGCTGGCAGTGAATCTGGATGTGGTTTTGACCACCATCCCCATAGAAAGTATGTTTAAAGAATTTTTAAAATTTCTTTCACCTGCATTTAGAGACGCAGAACCGGACATTACGGAACAAAACATCCAGGCCAGAATCAGAGGCACCATCCTTATGGCACTTTCCAATAAACAGGGTGCACTTGTACTCTCCACAGGAAACAAGTCTGAACTTGCCGTTGGATATTGTACGCTCTATGGTGACATGACCGGCGGCCTGGCGGTCATTTCGGACGTTCCCAAAACCATGGTTTATGATCTGGCGCATTTTATCAACAAGGAAAAAGTGTTGATTCCTTCCCGAATCATCACCAAAGCGCCTTCCGCCGAACTCAAACCGGATCAAATCGACCAGGATGATCTGCCGCCTTATGACATTCTTGACGCCATTTTAAAAGAATACATCGAGGAGGTTAAGGGGGTTGAAGAATTGGTTCAAATGGGGTTTGATAAAACGGTCGTCGAGGACGTTATTTCCAGGGTTGACAGGAATGAATATAAACGTCATCAGGCGGCGCCGGGTCTAAAGGTGACGTCAAAGGCGTTTGGTTATGGCAGAAGATATCCACTGGCGCAGCGGTATACTGAAAAATCCGAACCTTGATACAAGTATTCTTAAATACGGTAACACATTTATGAATTAGAGTTCTTCGGCTAACCTTCAGCACATTTTCCCTGCCATGTATCCCTTGTTTCTAAAGTTTTCCGGATGAGACCAATGGTTTCCGTTTTTTTAAGGGACCATGAGGGCGCCAACAATTCATTTGGATGCGGATCTCCGGTCAGACGCTGAATCACTATGTGTTTTGGAATGCGTTCTAAAAAATCACAGACGATATCGATGTATTCATTTTGCTCAAGACATCTGTATTGGTTCGTGCGGTATAATTTTTCCAGTTTTGTACCCTTTACAACGTAAAGGAGATGAAGTTTGATACCGTCTATTTCCATATCGGCAATCGCCCGGGCGGTTTGGAGCATATGAACCTTTTGTTCCCGGGGAAGACCGAGAATCACATGGGCACATATGTTGATACCTCTGTTTTTAGTTGCATCCACAGCCGCTTTGAAACAACTGAAATCATGCCCCCGGTTGATCAAGGCAAGGGTGGAATCATGGGCCGATTGAAGACCGTATTCGATCCAAACCAGATAATTGTCCACATATCCCTGTATAAGATCCAGAATCGGTTCATTGACACAGTCCGGTCTTGTACCAATGGAAATACCCACCACATCTTTAACGCCAAGAGCCTGTCCATATAGATGTTTAAGTGTGTCAAAAGACCCATAAGTGTTGGTAAATGATTGGAAATATGCTATAAATTTTTTTGCTTTGTAGCGTTTAAACAGAGCGCTTTTTGCTGTTACAATCTGATCGATAACCGAAAGTCCCTTTGTATGGGCCCCGGTGCCGGAGCCTCTCACATTACAGTAGATACATCCGCCAGTGGAGATGGTTCCGTCCCTGTTTGGACAGGAAAGACCGGCATCAATAGTGATTTTTTGAACCCTGCATCCGAAGATATTTTTCAGATAGGTGTTAAAGTCATTGTATCGTTGACGCATTTTTCTCGGTTTCGGGAAGGAAGTATGGGTTCATGTTTGTTTTTGGCGAATTAATGATTAACTTAAAAGGTTAATATATACATTTTTGCATAAAAGATGTAAAATAATTAATAATGAATTCGCAAAACATCGAATTCGTCTTTTCATGTCACAATTTGAAACGCTCCTCTTAAGTAAAAGTAAAATCATTGTTTATGGCTGTTAATAAAACAAAATACGATATTATTGTCGTTGGTGCCGGCCATGCCGGATGTGAGGCTGCGCTTGCTGCGGCCAGAATGGGATGCCGTGTTCTTCTTTTTGCCATAGATTTGGATAAAGTGGCGTCCATGCCATGTAGCCCATCCATTGGCGGTATGGCAAAAGGTCAGCTCGTAAAAGAGATCGATGCTTTGGGGGGTGAAATGGCAAAGATCACGGATAAAACGGCGATACAGTATCGAACCCTGAACACCAAAAAAGGCCCTGCCGTCCATTCTTCCCGTACGCAAAACGATAAAATCCGGTATCACATGGCCATGAAGGCCGTCATTGAAAAACAACCGAACCTCGATCTGAAACAGGCCATGGTGGAACGGCTTGTGGTGGAAGACGATAGAATTGTCGGGGTGGAGGATCAAACCGGTTTCGGATACCAGGCTGGTGCTGTGGTTCTGGCCACGGGAACTTTTTTAAGCGGTCTGGTTCATATCGGTTTTAATTCTTTTAAAGCCGGAAGGGCCGGTGAATTTGCATCCTATGGTCTCGCTTTTCAGTTGAAAGACCTTGGATTTAAACTTGGACGGATGAAAACCGGTACACCGCCCAGACTCAAAAAATCGAGTGTCGATTTTAATGCATTTTCCGCCCATGGCGCAGAAGAACAACCCGTGCCGTTTTCGTTTTTTACGAATAAAATTACCCTGCCGCAAATTCCAAGCTTTATCGGTCATACCAACAAGAAAAGCCACAAGATCATACAAGAGAATCTAAAACGCTCTGCCCTGTATGGGGGTATGATCAAAGGGATTTCAGCCCGCTACTGCCCTTCTTTCGAAGACAAGATCGTTAGATTTCCGGACAAGGAAAGGCACCAGGTCATTCTTGAACCTGAGGGTCTTGATACCCAAGAGATTTATGCCAGTGGCCTTGGAAACAGCATGCCGATGGATATTCAGGTTCAATTTGTCAGATCCGTCAAGGGGCTGGAATCAGCGGAGATCATGCGGCCCGCCTATGCCATAGAGTATGACTATGTCAATCCTGTTCAGCTTAAGCCTACGCTGGAAACGAAGTTGATTTCAGGCCTGTTTATGGCCGGTCAGATTAATGGGACGTCAGGTTATGAAGAGGCTGCGGCTCAGGGAATTTGGTCAGGAATCAATGCCGCTCGCAAGATTCAGAAAAGACCGCCCTTTGTTCTTGACCGCTCCCAGGCATATATGGCGGTTATGGTCGATGACCTGGTGACACGGGGTACACGGGAACCTTATCGCATGTTTACGTCAAGAGCGGAATATCGATTGATGCTCAGAGAAGATAATGCCGATATAAGATTGATGGAAATCGGGCACGAAATGGGTCTTATCAACCATGATGCATTAAAGGATGTACAAGAACGGAAAAAGCAAATTTCCAATGAAATCAGTAGGATTAAGTCCACTGTTATAAAGCCGGCAAAGGAAGTAAACGATTATCTCATTCATAAAGGGACCACACCCTTAAAAAGTGGTATGCATCTTGATCAGCTTCTTAAAAGAGCCGAACTTGATTACAGTGCGGTTGATGCTCTGGCGAAAAGTCCAGACAATGTCAGCAGTAAGGTGGCCCGGCAAGTGGAAACAGAGATTAAATATGAAGGGTATATACATCGTCAGCTTAAAGAAATCGAAAAATTTAAAAACATGGAAAGGATGAAAATACCCGACAGTTTTGATTTTAATCGTGTGCACGGCCTTTCCAACGAACTCAAAGAAAAACTTACCGCGGTCATGCCGTCTTCTCTGGGCCAGGCGTCACGTATAGACGGTATTACCCCTGCCGGACTTTCAGTAATTATGGTCGCTATTAAAGCTGCTGAGAGGCCGACACCTGAAATCGTAAATCAACCATCGCATGATCCTTGACACGTTGAAACTTTTAACTTATTTTGATTGTTGAATAAAATGATCTCTGAAGATACAAATGTCTCCATAAAATAAAAAATATGGACATTAAAAGACAGGTTCAACAAAATCGCCAATATCGTTACATGGGAGAGCAAACCCCAATAATACGTACAAATAAAGAGGTAATTACCCGATGGCAGAAACAGATTACTATAAAATACTCGGTGTGAACAAAACCGCTTCTGACAGTGAGATCAAGAAAGCGTATCGAAAACTTGCCATGAAGTATCATCCGGATCACACCAAAGGGGATAAAAGCGACGAGGAAAAATTTAAGAAGATCAGTGAAGCTTATGCTGTTTTGAGTGATAAAGAAAAACGAAAACAGTATGATACCTTCGGTTCAGCCGGATTTCAGCAACGGTATTCACAGGAAGATATTTTTAAAGGTTCAGATTTTGAAAGTATACTCAGCGAATTGTTCGGTGGATCCGGCCGTTTTGGCGGTGGCGGAAGGGGTATGCGGTTCTCTTTTGGTGGCGGCGGCCCGTTTGGCGGTTATCAAAGAAATCAGCAGGCCCATACAAAAGGATCTGATCTTGAATATGAACTTCCTCTGACTTTGGAGGAAGTGGCCGCAGGAACCCAAAAAACCGTATCTTTTCAACACAAGGGCCGTAGCGAAAAAATCACGGTAAAAATACCAAAAGGAATGATTTCCGGGAAGAAAGTACGGATTGCCGGCAAGGGTGAACCCAACCCATACGGTGGTCCCGCAGGGGATCTGTATATTAAATCAAAAGTGCTTGGTCATCCGGTCTATGATGTCCAGGCACAGGATCTGTATATCAATCGAGACATAAAACTGAGCGAGGCGATACTGGGTACGAATATTTCTGTCCCGACATTGAGCGGTAAAGAATTAAAACTGAAAATACCCGCAGGCACGAAACATAAAACAAAAATGCGTTTGTCCGGGCACGGACTGCCTCATATGCACGGTAAAGGGCAAGGGGATCTTTATGTTCGTATCGATATCAGAATGCCAAAGCGCCTGACCAAAAAACAAAAAAGCCTGATTGAACAATTGGCAGAGACCGGCTTGTAAAATAATGCATTTATTGATAGAATGTTGAGTGAAAGGAATATTTTTCGATGGGATCATTGACAAGAATTTCCGTTCAATGTATTTTTGTTTTCAATCAAATGAATTGGCATATTATTAAAATGCCCAAAAAGGACCTTATAGGTTCTCATTATGCCTGAACTCGTACCCGTCCTGTCGAAAAAAGATATCGATAGCCTGGTCACAAAGGTTGCACACCGGA
>JASFGF010000047.1:0-11415 GCA_050123915.1 Desulfobacterales bacterium
CCTGCATATGGTGGTTCCCAATAACCGGACTCATCATATCAATGACTCTGGCTATGGAAGCTACCATCTCGAAGATGTTGACACAAAGTTTATCAGCAGCCATAGGTACTTTGTTCTTCTACAATTTTCCCTGTTGCGGACCCGAATGTTTCACCTTTAATTTTGCATTAATGAGCTGGTCGTGGGAAACACGCAGTAAGTTCTTAAGCTTGTTCATCAAATAATGTTCGTACTGATCCATTTTTCCATCGACATAAACGATCTGCCAAAGGGTTTCAATGACCTTTATTTTTTCTTCATTTGAGTAATTTTCGTTGATCAGCCTGGCAAATTGCCACAAGTCGACACTCTCTTCCAATTGCTTTTCTGCCTCTGCTATCAGGGCATCAGCATTTTCCCGGGATAAGCCGTATTTTTTTTTTAGAATTGACAAAACAGTCTCCATCTCTTCATCTGTGAATGTTCCGTCTATGCGTGCGATTTCCACAAGCAGGGCACACGTCGCCACGTGAATGTCATGACCTGTTTCCTGTTCGTCAGTATCGATACTTCCATCTATTTCTTTGCTAAAAAAACGCTTTACGATATTCAGCATTTCAGGTTCTCCTTACACGGTTTTATTTTCTGATGGTCCTTCCTTAACCCCTTTCTTCAACATTTTTTTCGAATGAAATCAACATCAGATCTCAATGCGACACGCCGGTATATTCGCCGGCTTTTTTTTGATGCCCCAATTTTTTTATAGCCGACTTTTAAGTTTTTATAACCGAACGTCCTGCATTTGCAATTTATTTTTTATTCATTAGACAAAACAAAGGGATAAATGTCAGCACTGCCTGCCTTGATCCCATACAATATCGTACTTACTGTATAAATTAAATCCAAACAAAGTCTTAAGCGATGTTGAGGTCTTCGCCCACATGCAGATTAACCTGCATGTTTCATCTCACTAAGACTGCCAATATAATAATTCAAGCTACGCATCCTTGATTTACCGCAAAATCATGTGGATACAAAACTTAAAGTAAAGGAAAATTGTCATGACATTACAGGAAAAACTCAACAACTTAAAAGCAAATTTCGAAAAAAGCGCTCCAAAAGAAGCCGTGGACATCATGCACCGTTCAACCCGTGACCTAAGTAATTCCGGCATCTTGGATGGGGTTGTCAGGACCGGAGATATTGCACCGGAATTTGAATTGAAAGACAACAACGAAAAAATGATCCGGCTAAAGGATTTTCTTTCCAAAAGTCCGGTGGTTCTCAGCTTTTACCGTGGCAAGTGGTGACCCTACTGCAACCTGGAGCTGGAAGCTCTTAATAGGGTCGTTCAGGACATTCATTCAATGGGTGCCGAACTTCTGACGATTTCACCACAACAACCGGAATTCAACCGAGAGTTGATCAAGGAAAAAAATCTGACCTTCGACCTTCTCAGTGATCCCGGGAACCGTGTGGCTGAAACCTATGGACTGGTTTATGCTTTTCCCGAGGATCTCAAGCAGATTTATCTTCAGTTCGGCATTGATCTGGGCAAATACAACGGGGATGAATCCTGGACGCTCCCCATGCCGGGGCGATTTGTTATAGACCGGTCAGGAATCATCAAATACGCGGAAGTGAATCCGGATTATACCGTCAGGCCCGAACCTGAGGAAGTCATTGGCATCCTGAAAGGGTTGTTATCTTAGAAGAAAAAGCGCTTTAAAATTCATCCGATAATTCCGACCACTGCTCCGGTCATACAGGTGGCCAGCGTACCGGCAATGATGGAACGAAATCCCAAAGAAACGATCTCGTCCCGCTTTTCCGGAGCCATTGTTCCCATACCACCGATCATGATGCCCAAACTGCCGGGATTGGCAAATCCACACATGGCATAGGTCATAATGATCAGGCTTTTGGGGTTCAACGCTCCCTGTGGGAGACGGCTCATATCCAGATAGGCTATAAATTCGTTCAGAACCGTTTTGGTTCCCATGAGTTCGCCAGCAATGGGAGCCTCTTTCCAGGGGATACCCATAAGCCAGACCACCGGTGCCATTATCAGTCCCAAGATCCGTTGCAAACTCACGGGATGTCCGTCAATATCAGGTAACGTTCCGAGCATTAAATTTAAAAGATGGACCAGGGCCACAAGAACGATGAGCATGGCAATGATATTGATTAATAGCTGCACGCCTTGAATGGTTCCTTTGGTGATGGCGTCCATTGCACTCAGCGCCGGTTCAGAAGTTGTTAATTCGCCGGTTGTCCGTTCGCCGGTTTCGGGTATCATGATTTTTGAAATGGTGATGGCGGCAGGGACACTGATCATGGAAGCCGTCAGTATATGTCCCATAATATCGGGTATGGCACTGTTTAAAATGCTGGCGTACAGCACCATTACGGTTCCTGCGATGGTGGCCATGCCCGACGTCATGAGGGTAAAGATTTCACTCCGGGTCATTTCCTTCAAATAGGGCCGGATAAAAAGTGGGGATTCCACCATACCGACAAATATGTTTGCAGAAACACCGAGCCCCTCTGCGCCTCCCAGCCCCAAGGTTTTTTGCAGTGCGTATGAAAATGCCCTGACGATAAAGGGTAATATTTTCCAGTAAAACAAGAGTGAAGAAAGTGCGCTGATGACAAGAATCAATGGAAGGGCCTGGAATGCTAAAATAAAACTGGAACCGGGATATTTTTCTGCAAACGGCAAGTCGCCTCCTCCAAGATATCCGAATACCATGGATGTCCCGGCTTTGGTGGATGCTTCAAGTGAAAGGACCAGATGATTCAACGAAATAAAAAAACCTCTAAAAACTGGTAACTTCAACAAAATGAATCCAATCATCAACTGGATAGCAATGCCTGAAATGACCAGTTTAATTTTGACCTTTTTATGATTTTCACTGATCAACCAGGCAATGCCTGAAAAAACAAAAAGTCCGGCGATACTTTGGGTGACCATGAATTCGCTCTTTTCTATAAAAAAATATTGATATAGAAACTCAACATTACCATAAATGTCCTTTTACATATGTGTTTATATTTTCGAGATATTTGACTTGCTTGTCAACTTATTTCAACCTAAGGCGTGAGTTTCATGAAATACGGACCAGATTTTTTCAAACGAGCAAATCGGCCGCTCACGTCATATTCCCAGTCGGATCATGATATCTGACCTTACAGGGAACACCCTGTTATTACGTTAAAAAAAAATATCTGACTTGACTAAAATATTTTAATGTATAGGTTTAGTGAATTATTAACTTGTACAAAGGAGAAAATTGTGGAAAAAGTTGAAAACGGAATGTTTGTGAGTGTGGACTACAAAGGATCATTGCAAAACGGAGAGGTGTTCGACACCAGTCAAGGACGTCAGCCTCTTGAAATACAATTGGGTGCAGGCCAGTTGATCAAAGGGTTTGAAAAAGAACTTTTGGGAATGGCCCTAAATGAAAAAAAGGTCTTTACCCTCCAGCCGGAAGATGCTTACGGTCAAAAAGACGAAAATCTTACCCAATCATTTCCCAGATCAGAGGTGCCGCCTGAAATGAATCCTAAGGTCGGCATGATGGTGGGACTCCATACCCCGGAAGGACGTCAGGTCCCTGCTCGAATAACCCATGTGGATGATGAAAAATTGACCATGGATTTGAACCACCCTTTAGCCGGTGAATCACTGACTTTCGAAATTGAAGTGGTGGGCATCAGCAGTACCCCTACCCAGGCTCCGACCGCCTGCGGTTCAGGCTGTAGTTGTTCTTCAGGCTGCGAATGTTAGCGGTTAATCGAAGCGAATTAGAAAATCTGTTGAATCGATACGATAAACTTTGTTTTCGCCAACTCTAATGAATGGTTCATGGATAACCATTTAGGTATTCCTTGACAATCGATATGTCATGATGTAAAAGTTATCGAAAATTGGAATGGATATAGACGAGTTATGCTAAGGCCATAGGGCCATCCCGACTCGGGATGGCCCTATTTTTTATGGAGGGATTGAAAATGAAGACTTATAAAAACCGCGCATTATTTTTTTCGTTCATCACCATTCTATCACTCGGAACATGTACTCTTTTTTCAAAAGCTACATATGCCGAATCGCCAAAAGAAATTCGAATCGGCGCAACGGTTTCCATGAGCGGCAAATTTTCCACGGAAATAGGACCTTTTAAAACGCTCATGGAAGCGTATGCATCGACCATCAACAGTCGTGGGGGGATATATCTCAAATCCGCCGGAGCCAGACTTCCCCTTAAATTCATCGTATATGATGACAAGAGCGACGGTCCCACCGCCCGAAAGTTTTACGAAAGACTGATCTCAGTGGACAAAGCGAATATTCTATTAGGGCCCTATTCCAGTCCGGTGACATTTGCCGCCAGCGTGGCTGCAGAAGAAAACAAGGTGCCATTTATTGCCATTTGTGCAAATTCCCACAAAATATACAATCGCGGTTTTAAATGGATCGTCTGCGTCATTGATGCGGCCCCAAGATACACTCACAGGTACTGGGACATGATCAAGGCCGAAGGATGGGCCAAAACCGTTGCTTTCGTTGTCGAAGATACCCTTCATCCCCAAGGCGTATATCGTGGGGCTAAAAAACTGGCGGATTCAGCGGGATTGAAAGAAGTCGCTCTCAACGTACTTCCGGCGAATACCCACGATTTTACCGCAGCCATTGTAAAGATCCGGAATAAATCCCCGGATATCGTTTTTGTTTCAGCCAACGTGCCCTTTTCCATTGCATTTATGCGCCAGGCCAGAGAACTGGGGCTGAGCCCTAAAGAATTTCATGTTATCCATCACGGAGGTGTTTTTAAAAAAGGTCTGGGTGCCGGGGCAGAAGGCGTTATTGGACAGTCCTACTGGACCCAGGGAATGAATTACGGAAATCCGGAACTATTTACTGAAGTCCTGGAACGTTCCGGAATCAGCCTTGATGACTTTCCATGGGCGCCGGCTTATATGATGGCATTTGAAACAGCCACCCAGGCCATTGAAAGGGCAGGAAGCCTGGACAGGGAAACACTGATGACGATTTTAAAACGTCTCAAGGTCATGACTGTCGGAGGTGTAGTGAGTTTTGCCGAAAACGGTGTGGGCACGATCAACACATACCCATCCCAGATCATCGGCGGACAATACCATATTGTCTGGCCGCCGGAAGTCGCTACAGCCCGACACGAGTATCCGGGTTCCGGGAAGTAAATAATCCGAACCCTGAGGATCTGGCTTTTGTTATCCCCAGAGGGGATTTGTTTCGTTAAATGTTCATTTTAGAAAATAGGAATTAGGAATTAGAAAATAGACAACCTCTTTTCTCTTTCCTTTTTCTGATCTGTCCCATCGAATATCCCGAATTTCGAGGGAGCACCAGATTTTTAAAGACCAACAAACTGCACATCTTTAAAGTGATTATAAAGTGATTCAGGTTCTCATCAGCGGCCTTTTTCTGGGAGGCGTATATGCCTTGCTGGCTGTTGGGCTTTCCCTGGCATTTGGGATTATGGGAGTCCTCAACCTTGCTCACGGAAGTCTGGCGGTACTGGCGGCAATACTCTACAAAAAATCACTGGTCCTGTTCCCGTTTTCTCCATGGATGTTTTGCGTTCTGGCAACACCGTTCTTTCTCGGCTTTGGATTCCTGTTGCATTTAATTATCGTAGCGCCGTTTCGCAATCTTTCTTTGTCTGCCGGCGTGGTATCATCTCTGATCGCAAGTCTGGGCTTGGCACTCATCCTTGAAGACCTGTTTGTATGGTGGCAGGGATGGGAGTCCATTTCGACGAACATTACCTTCTCTACCTTTAATCTTATGGGCCTTAAAATTCCGGGTCTGAGGGCGATTCTTTTGGGAATGGCGACGGTCACCATCGGTCTTTCCACCCTTTTTTTGAAAAAAACAGACTCTGGAAGATCCATGCGGGCCCTGGCACAGGACAAAGAGGCTGCATCTCTTTATGGCATTAATCCAGGTTTCACCTCCATGGGCGCCCTGGGCCTTGCCACGATCCTGGCCGGTGTGGCGGGCATTTTCTATTCCTCTCTGTATCCCCTGGGTCCCAGAGAAGGACTCGATCTGACCCTTAAAGCGCTCTTTATCGTGGTGGCCGGAGGTATGGGAAATCTCCGGGGCCCGGCCGTTGCCGGTCTTGCTCTCGGTTTCATAGAATCGTTTGCGGGATTTCTGTTTACGTATACATCAACGGACACTGCTGTATACAGTCTGCTGGTCGCATACCTGGTACTCAAAAGAGGCGGGAGACGCCAATGAAACCGTGGGAATTGTTTTTTTCAATCATAATTTTGATGGCATTGATGTTATCTTCCGCCCTATTCACCAAAGGATACGCCGGTATTTTCATTTTTTCACTCATCATTAATGGCACAATGGCTGTATCCTATGATATCCCGGGACGTTCACTGGGACTTATCAGCCTGGGACATGCCGTATTCTTTGGATTGGGCGCATACTGTTTCGGAATCGCTACTTCAAATGGTCTTTCTTTTTTTCCGGCCATCATTTTGTCCGTGATACTGAGTTTCTTTGGATCGCTAATGCTCACGTTTCTTTTGGCAGGATTGAAGCATGGTTATTACTCCCTTGCCACTTTGGGTATACTTATCATTTTTCAAAGGCTTTTCGAAACACTGGAAAGCATAACCGGAGGTTCTGCCGGACTTTACATCCCTGAAACCATATCCAAGCTTCACTGTAATCTTCTGGCTGCATTTTTACTTTTGGTAACCGCAGGATGTCATGTGCTTTTTTCCCGATCCCGCTGGGGACTCTATTCCAAAGAGACGGAAGCCAGTGAGGAAGGGGCGGAAGCCGTCGGCATTCCCACACGAACAGTGAAAGTCTTGTGTTTGCTGACTGCCGCCATCCCTGCGTGCATGGCCGGTGTTCTCCACCTTGCAAGAAACTCTCACGTAAGTCCGGCCTCCGGATTCAGCCTGACACTCAGCATTGCAGCCTTGCTGGCTTCGCGAGTGTTGCCCTTAAAGGGCATATTGGGTCCGCTGCTCGGCGTTTTGTTCATTACAACAGCAGAAGAAGTCATATGGACAAAATTTGAAGGTTTTAACCACGCCTGGTTTGGCTTGATTTTATTGTGCGCAGCTCTTTATCAGGGAATAGATTTCAGACAGAGGAAAACGATTAGCGCGGCGGCAGAAAATCCGTTAAATCGATAACCTTTTCTCCTTTGGTGGATTTCTTCATGTCTTGCCAGATTCCGCGCACTTTGGCCTTGCGGATATTATCGATCATGGCTTGGATTTCACCGCTGTTTTTGATGATCTCCTCGATCTGAATTTCAATGGCTTTCCAGCGGTTTTCAAGGTCTTGGGTGTCCATTTCGAATTCGCCCAGATAAGCCAAAACACCGGCCAGATGGGACAACATTCCGTAGTGTTTGGTATTCTGCAAATAATACGGACAGTGACACCATAGGCTGATACATTGAAAACCCTGTTTGGCACCTTCAAACTGAAGCGTGGAATGAACTGCACCAGGCCCCTGGTAGGAGACAGGAATGACGCTTTTTTGTTTCAGCCTGGAGAGAACGTCTTCGTGTGAAGCAATGCCTGATATGATCCGGTCCGAATGAAGAACATTGTCATACATACTGCCGAGGGTAATGACGGTTCTGACGCCAAGCTTGCGGCAAAGTGAAAATAGCTCCTTTGTAAAACGATTCCACTGAAGATTGGGTTCTTCCGCTTCCAAAACAACAAGATCGTTTGGCCCGGCGTCAACGTGGACAGCATACATCGATCCGCCTGGTGGATCAAAGCGGACCAGTTCCCCGTCTTTGATATCGACTTCCGGGCGAAGGACATCGTAGCGAAAAAACACATCCGGATCGATGCTCGCGAACCGTCGGGCCTCGAATTTGCGGATCAGATAGGCGACCATTCCCCGTGAAATATCCAAGGCGTTGCCCCATCCTCCAAATCCTGCAATTAAAATAGGTGTTTTGAGTTCAGGCAATTCTGATATTTGAAATCCGTGTGACATCATAACTTCAATTTGACATTGGGTGAAAACAAAGTCAAGCAGATCGTTTTTTCTTTGCTCGTCATCGCTTCATCTGATGGACGCCCTTCTGATTTTTTCTTAATTTTGTATAATATTGAAAAATATGATACCATAAAGTTACAAATCAATTGAATGATAGACAACAGGCATCGACAGGTTGGATCAGTTTTTGGAGTGATTGAAATGCTTGAAAATGTATCTAAACTAAATATTGTGCGCATCGGCGAATGTATAACATACAGCAGCCTCAAAGAGATTGCGGAAAAAATTCTGGAATCCTTTGGTGGAATGATAGAAGAATTCAAGATATTCCATCACAAAGCACCCGCTGTTGATACGATTGATGCGCTTTTGTTAACAATGGTACTTCATGAAGAGATTGGCGGACACATATTGGGAATAACCGGTGCGGATTTAACAACACAGGATGAGGATGAGTTTTACAACACCATTTTTGGCGGCAAAAACGCTATAAATGATGTTGCCGTCGTTTCTACCAAACGACTCGAAACGTCTGACGTCACCACTGAAGCAAACTATGACTTATATGTCGACAGAACCATAAAGGTATCTCTGCATGAAGTGGGCCACAATTTCGGTTTAACCGACCATGCATCTTACAAGTTGGCCAAGGACGGATCATTATGCCCAATGAGCAGAGGAGAATTTAACAAATTTGGATACTTGGGTTATGTTCGAGCGATTATCGACGGAAGAGGTCATCATTTTTGTGACGAATGCACCCAATTTTTAAAAAAGATTAGACCGTTTCAACGTCGGTTTCCAATATTATTAAAAGACAAATGGCATCTCCATTGATAGATGTAATCGTTTCAGGATGTCTTGTAACGGAAAACCAGAGGATGTCTGTTGTCTTTATTTCAAAGCAATGGCTTTTTCAGGACACATTTCCTGACAGCAAAAACAGGTTATGCACGTGTCTGCATCCACTTGTGGAATATCCTCATCCATGAAAAGGGCCGACACCGGACAGTGATCAATACATGTACCACAGGCAGTGCACAATTCAGGATCAACCTGGGGTCGAAGGAGCGTCCGATCAAGAAGCATCCCCTGTATGGCCTCATTGTTCATAACCGCTTCGCCACCTAAGGGCGGAATTTTGAAATTCGGCAGCGGTTTTAATTCCCCAAGTATCTCAATTTTACTAAGGTCATAGTCCCCTAACCCCTCTTTCTTTGCCTTCTGGAGGAATCGCAACATGCCGGGTTCACATCCCATCATCGTGGCAATAACCGCATCCAGTGCGACGCCGTTATCTGAGGCCAGAATCAGACCGATGTCTCTTAAATCCGGTGATGCCGGACCATTGCCTTCCATGCCGACCACGGCATCCACAATGAACAGATCGGGCACCCGGAGTCGAAACACATCCACGATCATCTCATGGAAACGCTGTGGACTCCCTGCGATCTTGTGCAGTCTGGCCTTCTGCGCACCCGGCAAAAACCCGTAACTGTTTTTGATGGCGCCGGTGATGACTGTTAGTCCGTGGGTTTTGAATTTCGGCAGACTGATAATGATGTCGGCGTCTACCACGGCCTGAGAGAGGCCGACCGCAGGCAAGAAATCGGGATTGAAATCGAACTTCACGGAATCATTTCCGATATTCTCGTAATAACCGCAGGCTGCATCCATCAATCCTGTTTTTTCAAAGCTCTCCTCGTTTGCTCCATAGTTGAACAGTCCGGGATTGTCTCCCACAACGATGGATGCAGGATCCATAGTTTCTATTTTCTTCACCACAGCTTTCAATACAGCAGGGTGTGTAACGATGCCTTCATTCCATTGAGAAGCCCGAAGAACATTGGGTTTTAGCAAAACGCGTTTACCCTGCAATTTCAGTGGAAAGTGTTCAAAGGTCCTGTCCACGGCCTGACGGACATTCTCATAGCTGGCAGGATGAATCATTACTTTGGTCATGATATCTACCTCTCTTTTCGCCTGTGTTGCGTAATTATGCTCGATTCGATGACATTCCTTTCCCACACCTCGTTTAAAAGCTCACGTCCAGGTTAGCTGACGAAAAATATATGCTACGAGCACCAGGGCCAGAAGTATTAAAACGACCCATTTTATAAAAACATGTAAATTCGATGTCTTTTTCTTTCTGGATGTCATTTTAAACGTAAAAAGTCTTTGATTTCATCTGCCTGCCGGAATGCATGTTCCGGTTTACGTGTGTTGGAAAGACGCATGGAAAATTCGGCGGCTTCTAAGGGTTGTTCTTTTTTACTTTCAAGATAAAGCCGGTACCAGTAGGGCAGTTCGTCCTGGTAAATGGAAACCAAATCTGAGGAGTGACGGCGCAATGATACCTGCCGGTCCTGTATTTGTGAATTGTCTGTATTCCGTGGTTGTTCGTCTTTCAACATGTCCAGCAAAGCGCTCATGTCAGAAGCAAATCGGTTTTTAACCCGTAGGTACCGTCCAATGGGCAATATCCAGAAACGAACGACGATATAACCAAAAAGGCCAATAACAAAGCTGATAAAAGCGGCAACGTAGATCGGCTCCATTGAATTCTCCCGAACTTTATTTGCATTCTACAAAATTTTTGCATGATCATCAACTCCATTCTCTTATTTTTAAAAAAACGGGCCAACCGCTCAAAAAAATAAAAGGCAGATCCGAACCGGACCTGCCTGAATGAGCCTGATCGACTCAGAAGTCATCAGACTTGATTATCTTTTAGCTTCCCCAAGTGCCGTTGTTATATCGGTGCACTTTAATTTTTAATTTAATTGCGGCTAACCGATGGATAAGATGCACGCACACCCGAGAAGCTCAAACCTGAATTTAATGCATAATGTCATGATGTCAAAGAATTTTAGCCGTTTTTGTAAATGATCGGTTCAACTGAACCCAGTTGAGGCCCGCTTCAGGCGCCGCCTGTCATTATGGGCTTTCCATTGATCCAATACTCTTTAAAATATGCGCTGCATTTTTCACAGCGAAAAGAGAAGTTGATCACCCCTCCCTTTTCTTCCCCTTTAGGGTTCAAAAGGGAGAGATGCTTCTGACCTGCGCCACATGAGAGGCATTTTTTTTCCTTTTCACCATACACTTTTCTTTTACATTTCATTACGTCCTCGATTGGTACAAGCGTCTCAACATTTAATGTGTATGGTTCATATTTCCATAACCAGACCAATGGGGCAATGGTCTGATCCAAAGATATCATTGTCAATAAATGCTTCTTTGATCCATCCCTTATCGACAATATCTCGGGTAACAAAAAAATAGTCGATGCGCCACCCGACATTTCGCTCCCTTGCCTTGAATCGATACGTCCACCACGAATATTTTACGGTATCCGGATAAAAATATCTAAAGGTGTCCACATAGCCGTTTTT
>JASFGF010000048.1:0-11371 GCA_050123915.1 Desulfobacterales bacterium
AACACCGGCAGAGCTGCCCAAGGGATTGAAAGGAATCAGCATTGGAGGAACCTATTTTCTGGAGTATTACCACAAAGATTTCGACGATGACAGTATAGAGGATTTTGGTTCGTTTAAAGTTGAGCGTGCCTATTTGACGATAAAGAAAAAATTTGCCCCATGGTTCAGCTCACGTCTTACCGCGGATATCACCTATGACAGCAAGCGCGGAGACGCTGGGGCTGATGCCAGCGAAGTCGGATGGGAGTTTCGTCTGAAATATGCCTACGGTAAATTCGATTTTAAAGAGTTGGGAGGAAGCTCCGTTAACCTGAGCAGTGAGGTCGGTCTGGTTCATACCTTCTCAGATGATTATGACTCCGCCCTCTGGCCCTATCGGTGTCAGGGAAAACATTATCTTGACCGCCACAGTCTCATGTCTTCGGCAGATTTTGGTCTAAATGCCAAGCTTGAGCTGGGAAGCATGGATAAAGATTTCAAAAAGAAAGTCTCTAAAAAATACGCGGCCAAATGGGGCGGCATCTGGCTGGGGGCTTATAACGGATCCGGGTACAACAAGAGTGAAGTGAACGACAATAAGGTTGTTGAGGCCGGCATTTATATACGCCCGCTTAATATGATCAAATTCTTGGAAGGGTTCCGGATTGGTGTTCAATATATGGACGGCGAAAGCAATGCACTCTTGGCAGGTGGCAGCCCCAACCAGTATGCAAATTGGGAGATCACCCAGTTCATGGCATCTTACCAACATGAGTATTTTACAATCATGGGGCAGATCTATGACGGTAAAGGGGAAGATACCGCCACTGATGAAGCGGACCGCGAAGGCTACAACATTGCCGGATTCGTCCGGATGCCGTTTCATAAACCGCTGCGGATCTTCGCCCGCTATGATATCTATGATGATGATGCTAGCGCGGCCAACACCGATAAAGATGAAAAAACCACCATCTTTGGTATTTCCTACGACTTGACCAAAGGAGTTATGCCATGGGTTGCCATTGAAAAAAAGGATTTCGAAGATTCTGCTGACGGGGATGATTACGACATGTTCCAGGTCGGTCTTCAAATCAAATTTTAATGGTGTCGTTTGAATCAGAGCAATTAATGCCCTGATTCCAAGAACGGTTTCAACCACCCATAAGTGCCCATCCCGCGATGACCTGGATGGGCACCAGTCATTCATATCATTAAATAATACTTCCGGGCGGCATGAATAGAAATCTAACTTTATCCAAATAAAGTTCTAACGTTCTTTTTTTTTAAAATATAGGATAAAAGTCGATTTTAAAAGAAGGATACTATGTACAATCTTTTGCTCATTGTTGGATCCATTCTCATTGTTATCGGGTTGACAGTTATGCGGGTCAGATATTTACCTGTTCTTCATCCTGATGCGGAATTGTTCATTAATCTCTTATCTATGAACTGTTCAGAAAAAGGAGGCATAAAGCATGAAAGAAAAAACAAGAGTTCTTTTCATCTGCATTCATAACAGCGGAAGAAGCCAGATGGCGGAAACTTTTCTGAAAGCCATAGGCGGTGAACGGTTTGAAGTTGAAAGCGCGGGTTTGGAGCCCAAACCGGTGAATCCGTATGTTATTGAAGTGATGAAAGAAGTTGGATATGACCTGTCCGACAATACATCGGACAGCGTACTGCAATTTTTCAAGGAAGGCCGATTATACGATTATGTCATTACCGTGTGCGATGAATCCGTTGAAAATCAATGTCCGATTTTTCCCGGTATTGCCAGAAGATTGCACTGGCCCTTTCCTGATCCTCAAAAAGTAACAGGACCAAAAGATGAAAAACTGGAAGACATCCGTTTGATTAGAGATCGTATCAAACAGCACATCGATTCCTGGTTAAAAGACCTTTAATTGGGAACTTAATTTGTTCCCGATAGTAATTTACAGATGGACACTAAACCGTATTTCTCAATCATCATATGATCTTAAAGGCTTGCCCTCTCAAGACATGATTTGTTCATTCAATTCTAGCGATATCCTAACACAAACTTAACAATTCCGAACTATTCTCTCAACTCAAGGCAAAAACTTCTAAGTTTGAAGTTTTATATTTCAACATACCGAATATCGCAAATAAAACAAAAGTTTAACTTGGATCTAACATAAATCTAACATTATAGATTTATGTTACGAATTTAGAAAATTAATAGACTGTTTGATCTGAAGAACAATCGGGTTCGCCCAATTGGAAAGAATAACCCATGATATCAACCACAACCATTTTATTTGTATTGCTGCTGCTTTCAGGAACAGCCTATTACCTTGGTCTGCGGCGTTCCGTGGCTGTCGCCGGAGGGCAGGAACATGTTCGAAAACTCCATTCACGTCCCCCCTATTACGGTGCAATGACGGCGCTTTGGTGCGGCATACCTGCGCTGATTATTTTTTTATTCTGGCAGGTATTTGAAGCAAATATCATTACAAACCTGGTGGTTGCGGGATTGCCCAGTGAAATTCGGGATCTGCCGGCAGACCAGATCAATTTGGTCGTTAATGATATTCGAAATATGGCTGCCGGCAATATTGTATCCAGCCAGGCCAGTCAGGTAATCCAGGAAGCGGCCGCTCATTTTTCTCGATTGCAGCAGATCAGTCATACGGCGCTGGCGGTTGTTGCTGTATGTGTTTGCATTTTGGGATTGGTCATTGTTCGAAAAAAAATCTCCAAAGCGACGCGGGCCCGAAATCAGGTGGAAAGGATCATTCTCTGGCTGCTCATTGCTTGCTCGACCATCGCTATTTTTACAACCATCGGCATCGTTCTTTCCGTCCTTTATGAAGCCCTACGGTTTTTTAAAGCGGTTTCAGTGAGCGAATTCCTTTTTGGGCTCAAATGGAGTCCACAAATCGCCATCCGAAGCGATCAGGTGGGTTCTTCAGGGGCGTTTGGAGCGGTGCCGGTGTTTACGGGGACCCTCTTGATATCTGCCATTGCCATGGCGGTGGCCACACCCATCGGCCTGATGTCCGCCATATATATGTCGGAATATGCCAACAAAAATTTCAGGGCAGTAGCAAAACCGCTCATGGAAATTCTGGCAGGGATTCCCACCGTGGTCTATGGTTTTTTTGCCGCACTGGTGGTAGCTCCGGTGATTCGTGATACCGGGCAATGGATCGGTCTGGATGTGTCTTCGGAAAGCGCACTGGCAGCGGGTCTTGTCATGGGCATCATGATTATTCCGTTTGTTTCTTCACTTTCCGACGACATGATCAATGCCGTACCCCAGGAACTTCGGGACGGCGCCTATGGATTGGGCGCCACCAAATCGGAAACCATCAAACAGGTGGTTTTGCCGGCTGCGCTGCCGGGAATCGTGGGCAGTCTTCTTTTGGCAATATCCCGCGCCATCGGTGAAACCATGATCGTGGTCATGGCTGCAGGGCTGACAGCCAATTTAACACTCAATCCTTTAAAGACCGTTACCACCGTGACCGTTCAGATCGTTACCCTGCTGGTGGGTGATCAGGAGTTCGACAGCCCCAAAACTCTGGCAGCTTTTGCTTTGGGACTGTTACTGTTTTTGGTAACCCTTTGTTTGAACATCATCGCACTCGTGGTGGTGCGTAAATACCGTGAACAATATGAGTAGTCAATTCTCCCAAATATCGGATAAAAGTGTCAAACCCATTGACATTGTCAAAAAGAATCTGGCCGGCCGTCGCCGGGCCGAACACCGGTTCCGCAGAATGGGTCTTGCCGCCATTCTTGCCAGCCTGTTTTTTCTGGCACTTTTATTCTTCAGTATTATCGGCAATGGATATTCTGCGTTATTCCAAACATATATTAAAATCGATGTTTTTTTCGACCCTGGAAAGATCGCCAAGAACGATCCGAGCCAAGGAGACTACCAGGGTATCGTAAAGGCATCCCTGCTAAAAATGTTTCCGGATGTCAAGGGACGCCGGGACAAGCGACAGCTTTATAAGCTGATCAGCTCCGGTGCATCATTTCAGATTCGTAAGATGGTTTTGACCGATGCCGCTCTTATCGGTCAGCAGCGATCGATTTGGGTGCCGGCAGATGACGACGTGGACATGCTGATGAAAGGTCATTTAAGTCGCCAGAAGGACACCCCATCCGGAAGGTTTGACCGTCAGCAGCTTCAGTGGCTCGATCGGCTGGAAGCGGAAAAACGTATTAAAAAAAAGTTTAACACCATCTTTTTTACCGCCGGAGACTCCCGGGAACCTGAATTGGCCGGTGTCTGGGGGGCGGTGGCCGGTTCATTCTTTACACTTCTGGTCACACTCATGCTGTCGTTTCCCATTGGTGTGGCTTGTGCAGTTTATTTGGAAGAGTTTGCGCCCAAAAACCGCTGGACCGATCTCATTGAAGTCAACATCAACAACCTGGCTGCAGTACCGTCCATTGTTTTCGGGTTGCTGGGGTTGGCCGTGTTTTTGAATTTTTTCGGCCTGCCTCGTTCAGCGCCGCTGGTGGGTGGATTGGTATTAACGCTAATGACCCTGCCCACCATCATCATCGCCGGACGTGCAGCCATCCAGGCGGTACCGCCATCGATTCGGGATGCCGCCCTGGGTGTGGGGGCTTCGAAGATGCAGACCATCATGCACCATGTGTTGCCCCTGGCGATGCCGGGAATGCTGACCGGCGCCATTATCGGCATGGCCCGGGCTTTGGGTGAGACAGCCCCTCTGTTGATGATCGGTATGGTGGCCTTTATCGTGGATATCCCCGGCGGGTTTACCGATCCGGCCACAGTCCTGCCGGTCCAGGTTTTTTTGTGGGCGGACAGCCCGGAACGAGCGTTTGTGGAGCGAACGTCAGCAGCCACGCTGGTATTGCTGGCATTTTTATTTGCCATGAACGGGCTGGCAGTATACCTGCGAAAACGATTTGAACGGCGCTGGTAATATCCGTAGGGTACAAGGGGTCAAGGACTCAAGGGTTCGAGTGAAATGATAAAGAATCACAAAGATTGGACACTATTTTTCAACAAAATTAGAAAAGAACCAAATTAAAAAAAGGAGAAAGAACATGATGAAAAAATTGTTTTTATTTGCTGTATCTCTTGCTTTCGTATTCGCGGGATTTGCAAATCCGGCCGCAGCAGGCGCTTCTCGCGATTACATCAGTATTGTGGGGTCTTCCACGGTGTATCCCTTTGCAACGGTGGTGGCAGAACAATTCGGTAAAACCACACGTTTTAAAACCCCGAAGATCGAATCCACCGGTTCCGGCGGCGGGCTGAAGCTTTTTTGCGCGGGCGTGGGTGTCGAGCATCCGGATATCACCAATGCGTCCCGTCGGATTAAAAAGTCCGAATGCGACACCTGTAATAAAAACGGTGTCAAGGATATTGTTGAAATCAAAATCGGATACGACGGTATTGTTCTGGCCAACTCTAAAAAGGCCGAGGTATTTAAGCTTTCGCGAAAAGACATCTTTTTGGCTTTGGCCAAAGATGTGCCGGACCCCAAAGGCGGTGAAAAGCTGATTCCCAATCCATACAAAACCTGGAAAGACGTCAATCCCTCACTTCCCGCCACAAAGATTGAAGTGCTCGGACCTCCCCCCACCTCCGGGACCCGGGATGCCTTTGTCGAATTGGCCATGGAAGGCGGGGCCAAAAAATTTGCCTGGATCAAGGCCATGAAAAAAAAGGATAAAAAACATTATAAAGCCATCTGTCACACCATTCGTGAAGACGGCGCTTACATCGAAGCCGGTGAAAACGACAACCTTATCGTGCAGAAGCTCGAAGCCAATCCCGATGCCGTGGGCATTTTTGGATTCAGTTTTTTGGATCAGAACACGGATAAAATCCATGGGTCTGTGGTGGACGGTGTGTCACCGACCTTTGAGGCCATTGCCAGCGGTGACTATCCGGTTTCAAGGCCGTTGTTTTTCTATGTCAAAAAGGCCCACGTAGATAAAATTCCCGGTATTCGTCAATATTTAAGGGAGTTTACCAGTGACAAAGCCTGGGGGCCGGACGGGTATCTGAGCGAAAAAGGAATGATTCCCATGCCGGATGATGAAAGAACAAAATTCAGCAGTGATGGAAAAAATCTTAACACTTTTTCCTGCGGTGATCTATAGCCTTTATAAACCGGTCGGACCGGCAGATAATCTTCCGGTCCGACCTAACTCCATCCAAATAAATTCTTTATGAGAATTTTGGGGAGGAATCGTTTGCTAATGGATACACAACTCAGTATAATACCATCGGATCAGAACAAAACCGAAAGAATCGATGCCCGTTCAGAACATCGGATGACGAACCCGAGGCGCGGTAAAAAAATGGGACCGTTAAAAAATGATCGGGATGAACCCGGAAAAACCGTTGGGGAACCATTTGTAGAATATCCCCGTATGACCTGTCGTAATGTCGATGTTTACTATGGGGATAAGCAAGCGATCCGGAATGTGTCGGTAGATATCGCCGGCAACGAAGTGATCTCCATGATTGGTCCGTCCGGGTGCGGAAAATCGACCTTCATAAGATGCCTGAATCGAATGAACGACACCATCGAGGGATGCCGGGTAACCGGTGAGATCACCCTGGACGGTATGGATATCTATGATAAGCGTGTGGATGTTGTTCCCCTTCGAGCTCAAGTCGGTATGGTGTTTCAAAAACCGAATCCCTTTCCCAAATCGATTTACGACAACGTCGCATACGGTCCGAAAATTCATGGGTTAAGCCGGAGTCGGTTGGAATTGGATGAGATCGTGGAATCATCACTGAAAAAGGCCGGACTTTGGGAAGAAGTCAAGGATCAACTGAATCAGCCGGGGACCAGTTTATCCGGCGGGCAGCAGCAACGGCTGTGCATTGCACGGGCCATTGCCGTAGGCCCGGAGGTCATCCTGATGGACGAACCCTGCAGTGCGCTGGATCCCATTGCAACCGGTCGAATCGAAGATCTGATTCATGAACTGAAGCGGCAGTTTTCCATTGTTATCGTGACACACTCCATGCAACAGGCAGCAAGGGTGTCTCAACGCACCGCGTATTTTCATCTTGGAAATCTAATAGAAGTGGGTCAGACCGATCAGGTCTTTACATCGCCCCGGCACAAATTAACACAGGACTATATTACCGGACGAATCGGCTGACCGATTAGAAATCCATAAAATAGAGAGATAAACACGATGGCCAAACATTTTGATCGAGAGTTGGAAAAACTTAAAAAGAAAATCCTTTCTTTGGGCGCACTGGTGGAAGAACGGGTTTATCTGGCAATCAAAGCCATTGAAAGCAGAGATCCCGATCTGGCGAAAAGAATCATTCGATCAGACCACGAAATCGATGAAACCGAAGTCGAAGTGGAAGAAGAGTGTTTGAAAGTACTTGCTCTTTACCAACCGGTGGCCATCGACCTTCGATTTATCGTCGCCGTAATCAAAATCAACAACGATCTTGAGAGAATCGGTGATGAGGCGGTGAACATTGCTGAGCGCATCCAGAGTATCGCCAAGTATCCAAAGATCAATTTCCACTTTGACTATACCGAGATGGCTGAAATCGCGGCCGCCATGTTGAAACAGAGCCTGGATGCTCTGGTCAATCTGGATATCGATACGGCGTTTAGAATTCTAACACTCGATGATGAGGTCGATGATATCCAGAGCAACGCCTATTCACAAATCAAACAGGCCATGCGGGAACATCCCGAGGGAATGACCTATTTGATCAACCTGTACCTCATTTCCCGGCATCTTGAGCGTGTGGCCGATCATGCCACCAACATCGCCGAAGAGGTCATTTACCTGATCGAAGGCGAGATTATCAGGCATGGGAAGTATTTATAATAGCTCGTTGAAGTGGGGAAAAAATATTTTCGTCAACTTATTGTCAACCTCATCAGTTCAAAGAAAATTCAGTTGATGTCATTAGTCGCTCTTTCTTTATCGGTAATATATGGCCGAATCGTCAGTGTTCGGCCGTCTGTCCGTACGGACACGGCACCGTTATGGGCGGTTTCAAACACACGACAACCGGTTGCCTTATATCGTTTTAAAACCAACGGGTGGGGAAATCCGAATCTGCTTTTGTATCTCGATGATATGACAACAACTTCGGGGGTTACCTTTTCCAGGAAAGGTTCTGTGTTCGATGTTTTGCTGCCGTGATGCGGCGCCAAGAGCACCGTGCTCTTTAATTTGTTGCCGACCGTCGAAACCAACTCATATTCCGCCTGTGCCTTGATATCTCCTGGAAACAGGAATGATGTTGTGCCAAATGAAATCTTTAAAACCAGTGAATTGTTGTTCAAGTTGCGCCATGTTTCTATCTCTTTTTTCTCAATAAAATCCACCGGCGGATACAATACGTCGATTTGAACGCCATTTATATCGTGGGCACCGGTAATCTTGTTAAACGCGGGCATTTTAATGTGGTTCTTTTTAATGGTTTCCATGAACATTTGATATCCAGCGGTGTCGGCAATTTCATGGTTGGTCCATACGTTTTTAACATTAAAATTTTCGGCAATATAGATCAGGCCGTTTAAATGATCACTGTTGGGATGGGATAGGACGATGGAATCAATGGTACGAATCTTTTTTTGCCATAAAAAAGGCGCAACAATATTTGCCCCAACATCAAACACCCGATTGTCGGAGAATCCGCCGCCGTCTATCAGCATATTATAGCCGTACGGAAGTTCCAAAAGCGAGGCATTGCCGTGTCCGACATCGATCATGGTTACCCTGAGATCATCATGCCAATACCGCTGGTACAACCAGTAACCCACGTCTAAGCCAAACAACAAAACTGTCAGCAGGCCAACAATGACCACCGATTTTTGAATTGAATGTTTGCTTTGATCATGTCGGTCTTTACTTAAAGTCACCGGGCTTCTGTTTTTTACACGATTAAGGTTCAACAGCGCCCAAAACAGAACATAAAAACAGAATATCTCAAGGTAATTCGGCGTAACGGTTTTTATTGCCGCAAATGCCCAACCGGATATTAGATTAATGATCTTTATGACGTATTCCAAAACCGCCGAACCTGCTTTGAGACAAACCAGTGCACCGGTAACTGTCATTGGACATATAAATACCGACATTATTCCCAATGGAACCACCACGAATCCGATCAGGGGGATAAAGATAATGTTTGCCGGAAGTCCGACCAAAGATACCTGGTTGAAATAACGCATCACCAGGGGCAGCGTACCGACGATGGCAAAGAAAGACGTCATGACAAAGCAATAGAGTTTTATAGCCGCCTTTGACCATTTTTGTTTTCGGGTGCTGTTTTGGCCGGCAAACCAAAGTGGCGGCAGTCTGGAAAAGCCGTATATGATGGCAAGGACTGCGACAAAAGAGAACTGAAACGAAATTGAAAGAACAGATGGCGGATGGACAATCAGAATGATCATCGCCGCTATTGCCAGTGTGTTAATAAGGTCATGTTCTCTTTCAAGTAAAAACGCCGTCAAAAAAACGAGAACCATGATCACCGCCCGTTGCGTGGACGGGGACATGCCTGAAAGAAGACCATATACAAGCACGGGAACCATCGATAAAATGACCGCACCTTTTTTCGTCCAGGCATTTAATAAAAAGAACCGGATATGAGATAACATCCATTTAAAAAATAAAAATGACGCCGTTGCGATAATGCCGATGTGAAGCCCTGAAATGGCGAGAAGGTGTCCGGCACCGACCCGGTTGAATGCTTTTCTCAATTCAAGAGATATCGCATTCCGATCACCTATAATCAGCGCTTTTAACACGCCCTGCTGTTCTTTATCTCCAATTTGGTCAATAAGATCGGATATCCGATGACGTGCACCCGAAATGACGGCCCCCATCCCTTTTTCCACATTCTTCTCGATCAGGGTCAATTTGTATCCCGAAACATAGGCACTGCCCCAAACTTTCTTAAAAGCCATATATCGCTGATAATCAAATCCACCGGGATTGCTGAAGTTGCGAATGGACCTGATTTTTCCCCGGAAAACAATCCGATCCCCTCTCGACAGATGGGGCGCATCCCCTGAAACGGTTAACCGGATTCTGCCCTTTACAGGAAACGGCTTGCTTTTGCTTTCAAGGAATTCTGTACGAAGAATACATTTTTGCCGATTCAACTGCCTGGCATCGGATGTAACAATAACACCAGTTATTCTCCACGGATGCCTGTCCATAAAATGGATGACGTGGTTGGGAGGAAATGCAGGACAAACCCATGGCTGTATGGACAGGTAGCCCAGGACAACCAAAAGAACAAGGGGAAGAAATTTTGACGTTCTCTTTTTACGAATGAAAAAAAGAAGTGTGGCTGCACATACTAAAACAACGATAACCATCCATATAGCGTTTCCCGGAAACCGGGCGCCGATGACAATTCCTGAAATCATCGATAAAAGGAGAGGAATAACCGGACGGGAGTAAAATGTTGTGGTTCCCATTTATAGTATTTAATCAGAGTGATTTCGATGAAGGCAGACCATCGCCATATATTTTCAAAAAAGGCACTATGTGACCGGCGGTGTTAAAACTAAACGCTAATTATTGAGGTTCTTCTCCAATTTAGTTGGAGAAGCGGGTCCAAGGATTCTAGGGGTCAAGGATCCAAGGGTCCATTTTCTAGAGACTTTATCAGCGCTTTTAACATTCTTTCGATTTCTGCAATGTCTTTTTGTAATGTATCCAATTCACCTTTTTCAATGAAATCTAAATCCCCTGCTAATAGTATCTGCGTTTCCAATTCGCAAACAGAACCATAAGATATGTAAAGCATCCTAACGTAATCCAAAGTTGTCTTTCTTCCATATCCTTCTGCTATATTAGAAGGAATAGACACAACAGATCTTCTTATCTGTGAAGTTAGACCGTATCTTTCTTCCTTTGGGAATTTTGCTGTTATTCTATAAGTTTCTAAACAGAGTTCATATGACTTTTGCCAAACTTTCAAATCTTTGTAATTCTTTAGCATTTTTATCCACCAGTTCTGTGGAGGATTACTCGAACCCTTGAACCCTTGAATCCTTGACCCCTTGTACCCTTTGGAATCACCTTCGCTCAATTGGAAACGACCCACATATATTACCCTAATTGGCTACAACTAATCGGGAGATGATCCATTATTGATAAGTCACCGGCGAAAGAGAATGACCTACTATACTATCAATAATCGTGCCGTTTCTGTCGAACTGACGAGTATATCTCTATTTTGTTGAAATCATATACTTTTGTGAGATTTTATTGCTTTATGGATTAAGAAAGGAATAATGATTTTGCACATAAAACTGGGCATGAGTGCATATAAAATTGTGCATGATTTTGGAATTGATCCATTCAAAAAGCCGGATAAGATCCCGGTTATGTTTTGAAGGACGAGATGATTCACTTA
>JASFGF010000049.1:0-11327 GCA_050123915.1 Desulfobacterales bacterium
CCACGGGCATATAATTGATATTCCGAGGATTATTTTTTGAGCATAACGCAGAGATTTGACAAAAAGACCATTTATGGATGGACACTAAATATTAAAACAGATCCTTGCCATCTATCAATATTTATTTTATAAAAAACAGGTTTGATGCTGAATCGGAAAGCGATAAATTAAAATATTGAAAACAGGACCATGTACCAAAACAAATGAAGGGTCGGGGAGTTTTTCTAAATAGTCGCTCCATGGAAAATCTTTATTTAAAACGCGTGAACTCGTGGCAGCGGTTCGTAAAGAAAGAACAGAAATCAATCTTTGAAAAATCAATAGGATCACTTTACAATCTGCAATTTCTTTTATAGATGTGATTTCGGCATTTGCCTGTTCTTTCTAACGATCCCTAAGCCACTCAAACAGCACTCGATTTAAAAAAAGATCATCCATTCCGCTGATACTAAAGGACTTAGAAGAGAGATCCCCCGAGGGCTCAAACAAGCGGGATAGAATATGAATAGCAAAAAACCTCAGATGCGAGTGAATATCGGCGGGATAGAGATCAAAAATCCAGTCATGACGGCATCCGGTACTTTCGGATATGCCAGCGAGTTTGATGAACTTATGGATTTAAACCGCCTGGGGGCCATCGTTGTAAAAGGTTTGTCCCTTGAACCCTCCAAAGGGAACCCACCGCCGAGAATCGTTGAAACACCCTGCGGCATGTTAAACGCCATCGGTCTTGAAAACGTTGGGTTGGCCGCATTTGTGAAAAAGAAATTACCATTTTTAAGACGTCTTGACACGCCGATATTTGTAAACGTTTACGGGAAAAGTACAGAAGAATATGCTGAACTGGCTGCTCGCCTTGAAGATATTGATGGTGTATCGGGTATCGAAGTGAACATTTCATGTCCCAATGTCAAGTCCGGCGGAATTGCTTTTGGCGCTTATCCGGAATCTGCTGCCGAAGTGATCAGGGCCATCAGAAAGAAGATCACCAAACCGCTGATGGTCAAACTTTCTCCCAATGTCACCGACATTACCGAAATTGCAAAAAGCGTGGAAGCAGAAGGTGCAGATTCCATTTCCTTGATCAATACCATTACCGGGATGGCAATCGATATTGAAACCCGGCGTCCTAAGATCGGCAATATTACCGGCGGGCTTTCCGGTCCGGCGATCAAGCCGGTGGCATTGCGTATGGTCTGGCAGGTCGCGCAAACCGTCAATGTTCCGGTGGTCGGTATCGGCGGCATTATGACGGCAAAAGATGCACTGGAGTTTTTAATTGCAGGCGCTGTGGCCGTTCAGATAGGAACCGCCAATTTTATCAATCCACACGCCACCACAGACATTATAGACGGCATCGAAACGTTCCTGATAGAGCGAAATATTTCTGACATTTCAGATATCATCGCGACCCTTAAGGTATAACCCGTTCATTTGCTTGGTGCGCTAATTCATTAATACATAACCGTATTTGCGAATACATGTACTTAACAGTATCAGAAAGGAGAAGAAAAATGAAAAGACTACTGGTTGTGGTTTTGGTTGTTTTCATGATATCTCCTGCCGCTGTTGCAAAGCAGGTCGGCAAAGTGAATCTTCCCGACAGTCTGATGGCCGGCAAGGATGAGTTGCTTTTAAATGGTGCGGGTTTCCGCAAAAAATTTTTTATCAAGGTTTATGCCGCAGGTCTTTATTTAAAAGAGAAGCAAACCGATCCCCAGAAAATCATGGATGCAGATACCCCCATGGCCATCAGAATGCACTTTGTTCACAGCGAGGTTTCCAGCAAGAAGCTGGTGAATGCCTGGAACGAAGGTTTTGTAAATGGAACCGGCGGAGACATTGCGCCTATTAAAACGAAGATCGACACATTCAACGCTTATTTTTCCCAGAAAGCCGAAAAAAACGATATCTACGATATCGTCTACCTTCCGGAGCAGGGGGTTAGTGTTTATATCAAGGGAGAATTGAAAGGGACAATCAAAGGACTTGATTTCAAAAAGGCGTTATTCTCAATATGGCTGGGTGAAAAACCGGCGGACTCAAAGTTAAAGAAAAAAATGCTTGGGGAATAGGGGAAAAAAATTAGAACCTATCTCAAAAAATAAGATTTGGGTTCAGGGCAAGGCCCGAAACGGTGAAAAAGCGGAGCATACACGTAGTATATGAGCAAGTTGAACCGTTTCGCAACACAGCCATGGGCACTTAGATTGTTTTTGAAATGGTTATAGAAGGTTTTACTTAAGGGGCTGTTAAAGCCCCTTAAGTTTTGGTGGCAAAACATCAGGCGGTTGCCATCACCGGATTGGCTTTCAAATATTCAAGACGGTTGAGTCCGTTGATATAAGCCTTCACACTGGCGGTGATGATGTCCGGGTCTGCTCCGCGGCCGAGTGCAACCAGGCCGTTTTCTTTCAAACGTACCGTAACCTCGCCCTGGGCATCCGTACCGCTGGTAATGGCGCTTATGGAAAATCTCAAAAGCTCGGATTCCGTTCCCGTCAGTTTGGCAATACTGTCATACGCCGCATCAATGGGGCCGTTTCCGTATCCCGTACCCTGAACCGGCCTTCCATTGATAAAAAGTCTGACGGTTGCCATGGGAATGACGGTGGTGCCGCTGGTGACATGCAGATATTCCAGCTCGAAAATTTCGGCGGTTCTTAAGATGCCTTCCGTAACAATGACTTCCAGATCCTCATCAACGACGTGCTTCTTCTTGTCGGCCAGTTCCTTGAATTTTTTAAAAACGAGCTTTAATTCTTCGTCGGAGAGATCGTATCCCATTTCCTTCAAGTGAGAGCGCAGCGCGTGTCGTCCGGAGTGTTTTCCCAGAACCAACTTGCTGGCGCTGAGCCCCACGGTTTCCGGTTTCATGATTTCATAGGTCATGGGATTTTTCAGAATCCCGTCCTGATGTATTCCAGCCTCGTGGGCAAATGCGTTGGCCCCGACAATGGCCTTGTTGGGCTGAACCATAATACCGGTGATCATGCTGACCAGTCGGCTGGTGGGATAAATCAGCTCTGTTTTGATATTGGTCGAGAAGGGCATGTAATTGGGCCTCGTGTGAAGGGACATGACGACTTCTTCCATCGAGGTGTTCCCGGCCCGTTCGCCGATGCCGTTGATGGTGACTTCCGCCTGTCTTGCGCCGCTGTTCAACGCAGCAAGGGTGTTGGCCGTGGCAAGGCCGAGATCATTGTGACAGTGAACACTCACCACCGCCTTGTTGATATTGGGGGTATGGTCCATCACATACTTGACCAGATCCGCGAATTCCATGGGGATGGCATATCCCACGGTGTCCGGAATATTAATGGTTGTGGCACCGGCTTCGATGGCGGCCTCAAATACCTTGCAAAGAAAATCCCGATCACTGCGTGAGGCATCTTCTGCCGAAAACTCGATGCTGTCGGTCAGGCTCTTGGCGTATTTAACGGATTCCGAAGTGGTTTTGAGAACCTGGTCCCGGGTCATTTTGAGTTTGTATTCCATATGGATGTCGGATGTGGCCAAAAATGTGTGAATTCTCGGTTTTTCTGCGTGTCGGACAGCTCCCCAGGCGCGATCGATATCCTCTTTTGACGTCCGTGCCAGTCCGGCGACCTCGGTTTTTTTGAGTTTTGAAGCGATCTTGGAAACCGCATCAAAATCACCTTCAGATGCTGCCGGGAATCCGGCTTCCAATACATCTACGCCGAGCTTTTCCATTTGTGTGGCCAGGCGCAGCTTTTCCGCGGCATTCATGCTTGCGCCGGGAGATTGCTCGCCGTCTCTTAGCGTTGTATCAAAAATAATGACTCGTTCTTCCATGATTTTGCTCCTGTTCATAAATGTGTTGATACCTGAATACAGGTAATGTTGAATGTTACTATCTTATCTTTAATCTCTCTGAGCATAGGACAACATGCGAACGAGCATATGCCGCAGGACTGGATGAGAAAAATGTCCCGCGGCATTGATTTCCTCTTTATTTCTTAGAATTTCATACATTTTCATAATCATAGATTTGCTTCTTCTCCAATTTACTTGGAGAAGAGGGTTCAGGGGTTTTTTAGTGTCCCCAATTCACTTTTTAATATCTCTAAACAGAGTATGTAGAACTTATGCCATAATCTCAACTATATGTAATTTTATAGCATTTTTATCCGCCGGTTCTGTGGAGGATCACTCGGCCCCTTGAATCCTTTGAGACTACACCTACTCTATTGGAGATACCGCATTTATTTTGCTCAAATTAAGTACAGATTATCGTAGATGCTCCATTATTTGTTATTCAACATTGCCAGCTTATACTGGAAACTGTCGGCCAGTGCTTGCCAGCTGGCTTCAATAATATCTTCGGAAACACCGATGGTGCTCCAGATATGGTCATGATCCCTTGACTCAATAAAAACCCGCACCCTTGCCGCGGTTCCCTGTCGGCCATCTATGACACGGACTTTAAAATCGATCAGACGCATGGCGTCCAGATCCGGATAAAATTTGTCAAGTGCCTTGCGAAGGGCGTTATCCAGGGCGCTGACCGGACCATCTCCTTCAGCGGCGGTGATTTCATTTTTGCCGCCCACCGAGATCTTGATGGTGGCATGGGCTGAGCAGGGACGATCTTCGTCTTTTTCGATGGTGACCCGAAAGGATTTTAGATCAAAAAGCGGCTGAAACTGATCGGTAAATTTTTCGAGCAGAATCTTGAACGATCCGTCGGCAGTGTCAAACTGGTATCCATCCTGTTCCATCTGTTTTATTTCTGTAACGATCTTGCGGCTGTCAGCCCCGTTGGCCCCAAGCTCGATCCCGAGTTCTTTTGCTTTGTATTCGATATTGCTTTTTCCCGAAAGATCCGACACCAATACACGGCGGCGATTGCCCACAAGTTCGGGTTCCAAATGTTCATAGGCCTTTGATACTTTCATGATGGCACTGACATGAATACCCCCTTTGTGGGCAAATGCGCTTTCACCCACAAAGGGGCGGCTGTTCAAAGGAATCATGTTGGCGGTTTCACTGACAAACCGCGAGAGCAATCTCAGTTTGGCCATATTTTCCGGGGAAACACACGGGCGGTTCATCTTTAGCTGGAGGATCGGTATGATCGAGGTCAGATCGGCGTTGCCGCATCTTTCTCCATATCCGTTGATGGTTCCCTGGACCATCAATGCACCGGATTGGACGGCTTCGATGGAATTGGCCACCGCCAGGCCGCTGTCGTTATGGGTGTGAATCCCGAGTTTGATTGGAAGCGAACCCTTTTTAGCAGCGTATTTTTCAGTAAATGCTTTTCGAACCGTGTCGATAATCGATCTGATTTCAATGGGAAGGGTTCCGCCATTGGTGTCGCACAGTACGATGAATTCCGCACCGGCATCGATGGCAGCCATCAATGTTTTTAGGGCATAATCCGGATTTGCTTTGTACCCGTCAAAAAAGTGTTCGGCATCATAAATCACCTCCCGATCACCATTTTTCAAATATTCGACGGAATCGGTGATCATGGCCAGGTTTTCTTCAAGGGTATTGCTCATGACCTGCTGCACATGAAGATCCCATGTTTTTCCAAATATGGTCACTGAAGGGGTTTTGGCCTTTAACAGCGCCTGCAAGTTTGGATCATCTGAAGGGTCGATACCCGGTTTCCGTGTGGATCCGAAGGCTGTTATCCTCGCGGTATTGAATTTTTTCTTCTGGGCCAGATCGAAAAATTCCATATCCCTGGGATTGGAACCCGGCCAGCCGCCTTCGATATAATGTATGCCGAAATCATCCAGGCTTTTTGCAATCTGGATTTTTTCCTTGGCACTGAAACTGATGTTTTCTCCCTGGGTTCCATCCCTCAAGGTCGTGTCATAAAGTGCGATCTGTTCCATATGTTATCTCCTATCGGTTTTCCGGCCGTAATGCCCGTACCGCAGCGCCGGCCTGCCACATTTCGGAATTTTTGAGTACGTCGAGTTCTTTTTGAAGCTTTTCGCGATAGTCAGGGGCACTGTTGGCCTCAAGAACTCTTTTGGTTTCTTTTCCCGATAAAACGCTTTCATACAGTTCGTCAAAAAGAGGGGCCACAGCATCACGAAACTTGGGCTTCCAGTCCAGGGCGCCTCTCTGGGCAGTGGTACTGCAATTCGCATACATCCAGTCCATACCGTTCTGCGCCACTAGTCGGATCAGGCTCTGGGTCAGTTCTTCCACCGTTTCGTTAAAGGCTTCACTTGGGGTGTGTCCATGTTTTCTCAGGACATTGTACTGGGCTTCCATCACACCGGCCAGACAGCCCATGAGAACACCGCGTTCACCGGTGAGATCACTGTGGACTTCTTTTTCGAAGGTGGTGGGAAAGAGATAGCCCGAACCAATGGCAATACCCAGTGCCAGTGTTCTTTCCCTGGCGCGACCGGTAAAGTCCTGATGAACTGCAAAGCTCGAATTAATGCCGCTGCCGTCTAAAAAGTTGGTCCGAACGGTTCGGCCTGATCCTTTTGGGGCCACCAGAATCACATCCACGTTGTCCGGGGGTAAAATTCCGGTTTGATCCTTATAAACAATGGAGAAGCCGTGGGAGAAGTAAAGCGCATCCCCTTCGTCAAGACATTCTTTTATGATCGGCCAGACCGCCACCTGCCCGGCGTCTGAAAGCAGATACTGAATAACGGTTCCTTTGCGGGCTGCCTCTTCAATAGGGAAAAGGGTTTTTCCGGGAACGAAACCGTCTTGTACGGCACGGTCCCAGGATTTACTCTTTTCACGCTGTCCGATAATGACCTTGATTCCGTTATCTTTCATATTTAATGCCTGTCCAGGTCCCTGAACGCCGTAACCCAAAACAGCAACGATTTCGTCTTGTAACACTTCTCTGGCTTTTTCCAGAGAAAATTCTTCTGATGTAATGACTTCTTCCTCTATTCCGCCGAAATTAATTTTGGCCATGTCGTTCTCCTTTTTAATTGAATAAAAGGATTCGAGGATTCAAGGGACCAAGTGATTATTTTTATTTATTTGATTTAAAGCTTTTTCACTCGAACCCTTTAATCCTTGGACCCTTGATCCCTTATCAGTAGTGTTCATTTCGAATTCCTGAACAGGGCAATCATTCCTGTTCTGGCGATTTCTTTTATCCCGATGGGTTTTAAAAGGTTTAAAAGCGCCCTCAATTTGCCTTCATCGCCCGTGACTTCAATGGTGTAATGATCGGGGCCCACGTCAACAATCTTGCACCTGAAAATGTCCACGGTTCTTAATATTTCAGCACGATGTTCCGGTTTGGCAACCACCTTTATAAGGGCCATTTCCCTCTGGACGTATTCCTTTCCGGTCAGATCGTGAACCTTGATGACATTGATAAGCTTGTTGAGTTGTTTCTCAATCTGTTCGATGATCGGCGGTTCTCCTGCAGTGACCAGTGTTACCCTTGACACCAGCGGGTCCATGGTTTCGGCAACACACAGGCTTTCAATGTTAAATCCCCGGCCGCTGAACAATCCTGAAATTCTTGAAAGAACACCGGGTTCATTATCCACTAGAATCGAAAGTATATGTTTTTGTTCTGTCATGGTTCATA
Source organism: Desulfobacterales bacterium (assembly GCA_050123915.1). Lineage (GTDB taxonomy): Bacteria > Desulfobacterota > Desulfobacteria > Desulfobacterales > UBA11574 > UBA11574. Next base: position 7,559 of record JASFGF010000049.1, read on the forward strand.
TCCTTTTTTAAGAAACAGAGTTGCGATGTTTAATCAGATGTTTTTAAAAACGATCTTATACCAGAAGCATTTCGGTCACCGGAGCCCCTGCCGGAACCATCGGATAAACGCATTCTTCCTTTTCCACCACAAAATCCATGATCACCGGTCTTTTAGAGGCCAGGCCTTTTTTCAACACCGTCTCCACTTCCTCGGGTTTTGTGGCTCTTAAACCTTCGGCACCGTATGCATCTGCCAGTTTTACGAAATCAGGTGCGCAATCCAGGCATGTGGCAGCATAACGCTTTTCGAAAAAAAGCTCCTGCCATTGTCTGACCATGCCGAGATGTCCGTTATTGAGAATAACAATTTTTACAGGAAGATTGTTTTGCACCGCGGTCGTCATTTCCTGTATGTTCATCTGTATACTACCGTCACCGGCAATATCGACCACAAGCTTATTCGGACAGGCGAGTTGCGCGCCGATAGCAGCAGGCAAACCAAACCCCATACACCCCAGGCCCCCTGAGGTAATAAAATGGTTGGGTTTGTCATAGTGATAATATTGAGCCGCCCACATCTGGTTCTGTCCCACCTCGGTGGTGATAATCGCTTTGCCTTTGGTCAACTCGTAGAGTTTTTCAACAACATATTGCGGTTTGATAACGTCGGTCTGTTTATAGGCAAGTGGCTGAGTGTCTTTCCAGCGCCGTATCTGATCAAACCATTTTTTTCGCGTTTTATTGAGATCGCCAAGGTTTTCCTTGTCCAGCAGTTTGTTCAGTTTGGCCAGCGTGATTTTGCAATCTCCGACAACCGGGGCTGTAACCGGGATATTTTTGCGTATGGACGTTGGATCAATATCGATGTGCACAATTTTGGCTTTGAGTGCAAATTCATCTGTTTTTCCGGTGACGCGGTCGTCAAACCGGACGCCGATGCCGATCAAAAGGTCACATTCACCGGTGCACATGTTGGCCCGATACGTGCCGTGCATGCCGATCATCCCCAGCCACAAAGGATCTGTACCCGGAAATCCGCCGAGGCCCATCAAAGACGTGGTTACCGGGATTTGGGTTTTGCGGGCCAGTTCCGTAAGCTCTTTGGCTGCTCCTGAGAGAATGACACCGCCGCCGGCAAAAATCATCGGCGTTTTGGCAGCCTTGATCAGTGACACCACTTTGTGAAGCTGTTTAACATTGGGCGTGTATGTCGGGTTGTAAGACTTCAAGGTTGCTTTTGGAGGTGCCTTGTAATCTATGGCGGTGGCGGAAACATTTTTGGGGATATCCACCAAAACGGGTCCCGGCCGGCCGGAGCTTGCAATTAAAAAGGCTTCCTTGATAATTCTGGCAAGATCTTCGGTTCGTTTGACCAAATAGTTGTGTTTGGTGCACGGACGGGTGATCCCCACGGTGTCGACTTCCTGAAAGGCATCATTGCCGATCAGATGTGTCGGCACCTGGCCGGTAAATATCACCACGGGTATGGAATCCATATAGGCGGAAGCAATGCCGCTCACCGTATTGGTTGCACCCGGCCCTGATGTAACCAGACAGACGCCCACACGGCTCCCGGCACGGGCATAACCGTCGGCCGCATGTACGGCACATGCCTCCTGACGAACAAGGACGTGCCGGATGTCTGTTTTATCGAGTTCATCGAAAATATCGATGACCGCTCCACCCGGATATCCAAAAATCGTGTCAACCCCTTCCTCCTGTAACACTTTCATCATAATTTGTGCGCCTGTGAGTTTCATGTTTCTTCCTTCCTTTTTATCAATTTAAATCAAAGTTTTGATATGGGTAAAAAATTTATTTTGATTCTTCTCCAATTTAGTTGGAGCATAGGGTCCAAGGATTCCAGGGGTCAGGTGTCAGTGAATAGTGATTGGTAAACAGTGAACAGCAGAAAGTTTATTTGCTATCATTGATTATTAACTATTCACCGTTCACAATTCACCGTTCACATTTGTTTTCAAGGCTTTTTCACTCGAACCCTTGACTCCTCGACTCCTTGAACCCTTTGAGATAACACTTGCTAAATTAGATATGACCCGCTTATTTCCCTCTAATTAACTACAGCTAATTGGAAGATGCTTCTTGTTTTTATTTAACTACCGCTCCTTTACTGGCAGATGACACCATTTTTGCATACCGGGCCATGTACCCGTGGGTTATTTTAGGGGGCGGGGGAGACCATTTGGACAACCGGTCCTGGATCTCGCTGTCCGGTACCTTGAGGGTCAATGTTTTGGCCGGGATATCGATGGCAATCAAATCACCGTCTTCAACAATGGCAATGGGGCCTTTTTGCATGGCTTCCGGTGAAATATGCCCGATGGCCGCGCCCCGGGTCCCGCCTGAAAAACGGCCGTCCGTGAGCAGCGCCACGTGAGCGTCCAGTTTCATGCCGGCGATGGCCGATGTCGGTGTCAGCATTTCCCGCATTCCCGGGCCGCCCATGGGCCCTTCATACCGAATCACGATAACATCCCCTTTTTGTATTTTTCCGCCCATGATGGCCTGACCGGCTGCTTCCTCTGAATCAAACACCCGGGCCGGGCCTTCATGACGCATCATTTCATCCAAAACAGCAGACTGCTTTACCACACCGCCTTCAGGGGCAAGATTTCCAAAGAGAACCGCAAGACCGCCTTCTTCATGGTAAGGGTTGGTGGTTGATCGGATAACCGTGTTGTCCATGATGCTCAGATGCTTTATATTTTCTCCCACGGTTTTGCCGGTGACGGTCAGGCAGTCTGTGTTAATCCTTCCGGTTCCGGACAGTTCTTTCATGAGTGCCTGAATGCCGCCGGCCCGGTTCAGGTCTTCAAGATGGTGCGGTCCGCCGGGACTCAGGGAGCACAGGTGCGGCGTGGCTTTACTGATGTCGTTGATTTGATCGAGATCGATTTTGACGTTGGCTTCCCTTGCCAGGGCAGGAAGGTGAAGCACGGTATTGGTGGAGCATCCAAGGGCCATATCCACGACCAGGGCATTCTGAAAGGCTTGTTCAGTCATAATTTTTGACGGCGTTATATCATTTTCCAAAAGCTCGAGGATTTTCATGCCTGCTTGTTTGGCCAGACGGATACGGGCGGACATCACAGCAGGGATGGTGCCATTGCCGGGCAACCCCATGCCAACGGCTTCGGTCAAACAGTTCATGGAATTGGCCGTAAACATACCGGCACAGGACCCGCAGGTGGGGCAGGCAGCATCTTCAATTTGGCAAAGCTGGTCTTCGGTCATATCGCCAGAGAGTACGGCACCCACAGATTCGAACACCGTAATCAAATCGATATTGTCATCGCCGGTCTTTTCCGGATGTTTACCGGCCAGCATAGGTCCGCCGCTGATGACGATGGCCGGCAAATCGAGACGGGCGGCCGCCATCAACATTCCCGGAACAATCTTGTCGCAGTTGGGAACCAGGACCAAGGCATCAAAGGCATGGGCCGTTGCCATAACTTCGATGGAGTCGGCGATCAGCTCCCGGCTTGCCAGAGAATATTTCATGCCCACATGATTCATGGCAATGCCGTCGCAAACCCCGATCACCCCGAATTCAATGGGAGTTCCACCCGCCATATAAACACCCGCCTTAACCGCTTCCACGATCTTGTCCAGGTGAACATGGCCGGGGATGATGCTGTTGACGGCATTGGCAATGCCAATAAGGGGCCGCTTGATTTCCTCATCCGTGTATCCCATGGCTTTAAACAGGGATCGGTGGGGTGCCCGTTCCACCCCTTTTTTAACCAGGTCGCTTTTCATAGGCGCTG
>JASFGF010000050.1:0-11213 GCA_050123915.1 Desulfobacterales bacterium
ACCGGTCATCCCCGCATTGAATGTGTTTAAAAGCGTTGGTCGATTTTTTTCAGGTATGAGATATGTGAAATTTTTTCCTAAAATTTCATTCGCTTGATATCCGCTGATCTCGCAAAAATGCGGGTTTACGTAATTGATGTTACCGTCACGATCAAGTCCCGCAACGAGAAGTTTAACCTTTTCCAACAGAGTACGCCACCGTCGCTCATTGGATTCAACCTCCCGGCTTAATTGAGAGGCTCTTACCACTTCTGAAACCAGGGTGGCACTCATTATCAGAATAAGACCTAAAAATGAAAAGCTGAAGAATGAAGGGGGTGCCATAATTCCAAAATCGATCAATGTGCCGTGGAGATACTCTAATCCGATGAATACAAAAAAGACGACACCTAAGTAAATGGCTCGACGCTGTTGCCCTTTGCGCCCCATTCGGATCAAACTTTCGACGGTCAAATAAATCAATAGAAACCAGGCGATATCCGGAATTACCCTCGAAGGATTTGCAGGTCCATTGGCATATGAGATATGTTCTCCCCAAGGAAGGGTGATCTGATAAAAATTTTCAATTCCGGAGTATATCACGCCATGTGGAGATAGCAGATTAATAAAGACTGCTACAACATACAGTCCCGTTACCGTAGCAGCCAGCCACCTTCGTGCCAAACCCGTATAAAAGGCCACAAACCAGGCGAAGCCTATCCATAAGATGCCTTGGCAGGTGACTTGATTCTTGAAAGCGGATAGGAAAGCGTTGGATGTGACTGCATGGTACATTTCGGTCTCAAAAAATGAACTTCCGGCCATGCAAAACGATATCACAGCGAAAAAAAGATAGGCTTTGAGCTCAGTTCTGCGGATATAAATCGCCAAGTGCAAAAATGCCAGCGACAGACAGATTCCGCAAACAATAATATTGGCGGTAATCAACGGGCCCACAGCGAAAATCCTTTGCTCTAAAAGATATTATCGGTTTGATGGGTCAATACAATTTCCAGAATATCTTAATTTGTAGGTGATTTATCCTTATAAACGGAATCTATACCACAAAATTTATAAACGACACAAGATATAGTCTTAAAATTGAACGCTTTGAACAGATTTGATTGACATGACCTGTCTCAACAAAGTTGAAATAACAACACGTATCAACGAGGCTCTTACTGGAACCTGGATTCTGATGCTTATCGTAAAGACCGACAGCTTTGTGTGACAGAAGCTCTAAATCCAGAGTTTTTGGATATAAAAAGATGACAAATCATGGTGTTGACTGAAGATTCTCGAATGGTAAAAGTGTGCATATTTCTTGATAGGGACAAGTGGTTCAAAGAAAAAAGCGGTGTGGATTTGATCAGTACTTATCGGAATAATTAAGATTAATACCAGATATTGTGACATCGCCTTCAGCTTTAATGCTTTGGATAATTTGAGACAATTGATAAAATTGAGGTTGTAGAAAAACTTAGACACCTTGCAAAAAATCCAAATATCTAATGAATCCAAGAGTATGTGATACTAATAACCTATCTATTAACCAGCTTTAATATTTTAATGAAAAACTCAGTAATCCCGTTAACACAACATCTTGTATAACTCTGATTCAATTCAAGCCGATTTTAAATTCGAATTTCCTTGTTTTTATCAGTCAACATTTAATTTAGTCTGGATGATGATCCGATCTCTTTTCTCACCCCGATAAAAATTCAGATACCCATCCAAAATATGAAAATATCATCAGTCTCTAAAACCTGCGATAAGTCTGACGTATCCGAGATTGATCTTGATTGCATATAGCTGTAATTGCTCGCATGGTTTTTCAATCAAAACATTTTTTATCCCAAAAGCATAACCTACCACCTCGAATATATCCCTAACACTTGATTTTTACAGATAACGAGCATATACCAAATACTATTATCTTTAAATGCGGCGCTTTTCAGCTTGAAAAACAGTAAAATTTCCCGAATTGATACTATTGGAATCTATTTTAACAATAAACCCATGCCAACATATCGGAGAAATCTTATGAAAACCAATCGTATTTATCTTTCGGCATTGTTATTTTTTGCAGTATCTTTTTTTCCATGGCTGCTTTCCGGTGCCGGCGCCGATCAAAATACACCGTTGCCGGAACCGTTATCCATTGCCGAAGCGATTCAGATTGCGGTGGAACAGAATCCGGAAATAAAAGCAGCACGTTTTCACATGGATGCTGTAAAATCCAATTCAATAAAGGCCCAATCCGGCTTCTTCCCCCAGGTAAATTTTTCTCAATCGTTCAACCGAACCACCAATCCCATGTGGGCCTTTGGCACCAAGCTGAATCAATCGGTTATTACCCAGGCGGACTTCGACCCTCAACGACTGAATGATCCGGATGCCATTAACAATTTCGCATCTACCTTCGCTTTGTCATGGTCTATTTATGAAGGCGGCCGAACCAAACTCGGCTGGGAACAGGCCAAACAGAATCTGTCCATTGCATCATTAACCCTCGAACGGACCCGACAAAACGTGATTGCACAAACTGCCGCGGCATATGTCGGACTTGTACTCGCACAAAAAAATATCATGGTTATAAAACAGGCCCTTGACACAGCAACCGCCAATCTTAAAATGATTCAATCCCGCTATGACAGCGGTTTTGTGGTAAAAAGCGACCTTTTAAGAGCCAAAGTTCGTATTGCAGATTTAGAACAACAGTATCTTCTTGCGAAAAGCCGATTCAAAATAGGAGAAGCCATGTTGAACGCTTCCATGGGTTCCGGTGACGCCAATCCCTTAAACCCGGTGACGCCCCTAACCATCGGTTCTGAAATCAACGAAACCATAGACAATTGGATCAACATTGCCTTGTCCAAACGACCTGAAATGGAAAATCTTCGTCTCGAAGAAGAGATTGCCAAAAAAGAGGTAAAAAAATCACGAGCAGGTCATTATCCGGACGTCAATCTGATAGGAAATTACGAAATCAACTCGGAAGATTTCAGTGATTCCGCAGACAATTATACCCTCGGGGCTGTCGTGCGGGTCAACATCTTCAGCGGAAACCGCATATCCGAAGAAACAAAAACAGCAAAATCAATGCTGAGCCGGGTGCAGGAAATGCAAAAAAGTATGGAGCTGGGAATAAAAGTTCAAACCCGGGAAGCTTTTCTGAAGGCGCAAAGTGCCAGAGAACGCATACAGGTGGTAAAAATCTCGGTGGATCAGGCTGAAGAAAGTTTGCGAATTGTAAAAAATCGATATAACAATGGATTATTAACCATTGTCGGTCTTCTTGATGCCGAAGTGGCCCGTCAACAGGCCCACACCAACTATTTTAAGGCGCTTCACGATTACAAGGTGGCTCGCATAGCGCTTGCCCTGGCTTCAGGAACTATTAACACGGATTTTCATTAAATTGGACGGTTTCGGGTTCCCCGTTCAACGTTCAAGGTTGTAAAGACATTCAATTACAGCTTATTGCGATCTGTTTATGGACAGTCGCAGTAATCACTCTCCGGAGCGTAGACTCTACGAGCCGGAGGCCCATTAAGTGAATTTATAGGTGTTGTTGAATTCTATATAAATCCTACTAAGTTGTGATGTTGGTGTTGCTGAACCGTGAACCTTAATCCGTGAACCGTTTAACCTATGTTTCGATAAAATATCAACATGGAGTCCATCATGCTGCAAAACAAACGATTTTGTGCCATCATTTTCTTTGCTGTTTTTCTCTTGACAGGGTGCGGGGAAAAAATAGAGCCTGGTAATGTTGAACCTTCAAAAAAAGAGCGTGTAAAAGCACCGGTTGTTTCAGCTAAAATTATCATCCAACCGTTTTTTTACGAATCCGTTGGAACCGTTAGCGCCAAAACGGTCAGCACTATTTCCAGTAAACTCATGGGGTCTGTAAGAGAAGTTTTTGTCCGGGAAGGAGACCATGTCAACAGGGGGGATCGGCTTGCAAACATCGATGACCGGCAGGTGGGTGCAATGCTTCGCCAAGCAAAAGCTGCGCTTGCCGAAGCCCGACGCGCAGAAGCTGCGGCCGACGCGGGCGCAGAACTTGCGAGAGCAACCTATACCCGATACCAGAACCTGATGAAGGATGAGTCTACCAGTCCCCAAGAGTTTGATGAGATCAAATCCAGATACCAACAGGCTCAAGCCGGTCTGGCCGCCGCAAAACAGCGTGTAAAACAGGCCGAAGCGAGTTTATCATCGGCAGCAGTCTCCGCAAAAGATGCGGTCATACTGGCACCCTATGACGGAACCATCCGAGCGAAAATGATTGATGTGGGAGATCTTGCTTCACCGGGAAAACCGCTTTTCACTCTTGAAACTACAGGGAACTATATCGTGGATCTGGTGCTCCCCGAACAGTATATCAATACCGTTGTCTTAGACCAAGAAGTGACGGTCACTGTTTCAGCACTCAACAACAAAACCTTCACGGGAAGCGTAAAGGAAATTTTTCCGGCTGCCGATGCAAAAAGTCGATCATTTTTAGTCAAGGTCGGAATACCGGTTGATAAGGCACTGCGATCCGGTATGTTTGCTCGGGTTTCGATTCCTATCGGTAACACAGGTTTAATTTTAATCCCGCTAACGGCTGTCATACATTCCGGGCAATTGACCGGCATTTATATTGTGGATGATACGCAAACCGCCAAATTTAGACTCATTCGAACCGGCAGAATATTCGGCGAGTCCATAGAAGTCCTATCGGGACTCAAGGAGGGGGATCGCTATGTGTCCGTTCCGCCCCCGAATCTTAACGACAACATGACCGTGGAGACTGTTTCATGACACAAAAAACAGGTGCTGCCGGCAGAATTGCCCATTTTTTTATCGATTCCAAACTGACCCCTTTGTTTATTATCGCTGCGGTCTTGCTGGGTATTGCATCGGTCATCGCCCTTCCCAGAGAAGAAGAACCCCAGATCATTGTTCCCATGATCGACGTCTTTGTAAAAATGCCCGGCGCCAGCGCCAAAGAAGTCGAAGAGCGGGTCACAAGTCCCATGGAAAAACTGTTGTGGGAAATACCTGGGGTTGAATATGTGTATTCAACATCCAGTCCGGGCATGTCCATGGCGGTGGTCCGATTTTACGTGGGTCAGGACGAGGAAAAATCTATCGTACGCCTCCAGTCGAAGCTCATGGCAAATTATGATCTTATCCCCTGGTCGGTGACACCTCCGCTCATTAAACCGCGATATATCGATGATGTACCAATTTTAACTCTGACCTTATGGGGAGAAGGCTACGATCATTATACCCTGCGCCGTGTTGCAGCAGAAGTAGAAACGATTGCCAAACGCGAAAAGAATGTTGCGGTGACCACCCTTATCGGCGGCGAAAGGCGTCAGGTTCAGGTGCGTTTTGATCCGGTCCGGGTGGCGGCATACGGCCTTGATTTTGAACAGGTCGCCATGTCCGTCACCGCTGCAAACCAGGCATCTGAAACCGGTAATTATCCGTCCATTAAAGGCCAGGTCCTCGTTCACACCGACGGATTTTTAAAAACATTAGAAGATGTCAAAAGCGTGGTGGTTGGTGTTCGCGACGAAAAACCTGTCTATCTGCGCGATGTTGCTGAAATAATCGATGGTCCTGAAGAACCGTCTCAATACGTTTTTTTCGGTGCCGGACCGGCTGCCAAAGAAAAACACGTTTCCGGTCAACCCTCAAAAAGTGTGTTTCCCGCCGTTACACTTACCGTGGCCAAACGAAAAGGGTCCAATGCCGTAACTGTGGCCAATAATGTTTTAGAACGCATCCGCAGTGCAACGGGAAGCGTCATCCCCGACAATATCCATATCACCGCTACCCGAAACTATGGCGACACCGCCAAAGAAAAATCAAACGAATTGCTCTTTCACATGATGATCGCCATTGTTTCCGTTACCATTTTGATATGGTTTGTCTTGGGACACCGTGAATCCGGCGTGGTTGCCATAGCCATTCCCGTGACGCTCGCGCTAACCATGGCGGTTTTTTATCTGTACGGGTATACCTTGAACCGGATCACCCTTTTTGCACTGATATTCTCCATCGGCATCCTAGTGGATGACGCCATCGTAATCGTGGAAAATATCGTTCGTCACTTCCGACTTCCGGAAAATCGTGAGCGTTCCTGGGTCAAAGTGTCCGTTGAAGCGGTGGACGAAGTCGGTAATCCCACCATTTTAGCGACATTGACCGTCATCAGCGCTATTCTTCCTATGGCGTTTGTCGGCGGACTCATGGGACCGTATATGCGACCCATTCCGGTGGGAGCATCCGCTGCGATGATCTTTTCGCTTGTCGTAGCATTCATTGTTACGCCATGGGCTTCGATTCGGATGATAAAGCACGAAGAGATGACCTCAGCCGGTGAACACGGCGAAGAGGATTGGAGCACACGCCTTTATCGCAAAATTATGACCCCTCTGATTGAAAACGGATTCTGGCGGTGGGTTTTTCTTATCAGTGTTGTTGTCCTTCTCATGGTCTCATGTGCCATGGTGGGAATCGGATGGGTTCGTGTCAAAATGCTTCCGTTTGACAACAAAAGTGAATTCCAGGTTATTATCGACATGCCGGAGCGCGCCACCTTGGAAGAAACATCCAACGTTGCAATGGAAATGGGAGATTATCTCAAAACCGTTAATGAAGTCACCGACTATCAACTCTATGTGGGCACCTCGGCGCCGTTTAACTTTAACGGCCTCGTGCGTCATTATTATCTGCGAAGCAGTGCTCACCAAGCGGACATTCAGGTGAATCTGGCAGAGAAAGGACATCGAAAAAATCAGAGCCATGACATCGCCAAACGCGTCCGTCCGGCGTTAAAATCCATCGCCGACCGCTATCATGCAAGGGTTAAGGTGGCTGAAGTCCCGCCCGGTCCACCGGTTTTATCCACTTTGGTGGCTGAAATTTACGGCCCAAATTACCATCGCCAAAAACAGATCGCCGCTGATATTATGGAAATCTTTGAAAAGACACCCGGTGTGGTCGATGTGGACTGGTACATGGAAGAAAATCAGGCCCGCTATAAGATTGACGTTGACAGTGAAAAAGCCGCTCTTCACGGAATCAGTGTGGATCGGATTAATCGCACGCTTGAACTGGCTCTCAAGGGACAACAGGCAGGACTGCTTCATCAGCCCAGGGAAAAAGAGGATGTGCCGATACTGATGCGCCTTCCATTATCCGCCCGTGCCGGAATTCAGCGTCTAAAAATGCTTAAACTTGCTTCTGCCGACGGTGGCCTGATCCCGCTTTCTACGCTGATCAACGTCATTAAAATTCCCGTAGATCAGAGTATTTATCATAAAAATCTCATGCCGGTGGTGTATGTTACAGGAGATGTGGCCGGTGTTAAGGAAAGCCCGGTGTATGCCATTTTGGAAATGAAAAAAAAGATCGATGCCATCCAACTGCCCGAAGGATACCATATCACCCAACATACTGCCGGTATTCCTTCCAGCGACCGAAAATTCGAAATGAAATGGGATGGTGAATGGCATATTACTTATGAAGTATTCCGGGATCTTGGAATTGCATTTGCCGTGGTTCTGGTGCTGATATTTGTGCTGGTTGTGGGATGGTTCCAATCGTTTAGCACACCGTTGGTCATTATGGCTGCCATTCCTTTTTCCCTCATCGGCATCCTTCCCGCGCATTGGGCCCTTGGCGCTTTTTTTACTGCGACTTCCATGATCGGATTTATCGCCGGTGCCGGAATTGTTGTAAGAAATTCCATCATTCTGGTCGATTTTATAGAATTGCGCCTCAAAGAAGGTATGCCGCTGGATCTTGCGGTCATTGATGCCGGCGCTGTAAGATTTCGGCCCATGATGTTGACCGCCGCAGCTGTGGTGGTCGGTGCGTCGGTCATTCTGTTCGATCCCATTTTTCAGGGCCTTGCCATATCCCTTATGGCAGGAGAAGTTGCTTCCCTTTTTTTCTCAAGGATGACCGTTCCGATCCTTTATTTTCTCGATAAGCGGTGGGAATTCGCTCATGGACACTTAACACCGACGACACAAAATTTCTCTGACATAACCTGAGCGTTTCAAATTGTGACAAGATAAGATATCTATGAACCTATGAGCATTTGCCTTTATTTTTTACTTATGATATTTGGATTAAGCATAAAATTCATTCATATCCTTCTGAGCATTTTTTATTAGAACTATGTAAACACGTATTTAACACGCCGAAATTCACAACGCCAATGATCAAACCCCTTCATATTAAAAAAATTAGCAGTTTTATGCTAAGCATCTTCTTTATCATAGGCACCCAAAAAGCAATGGCGGATAGTTTCAGCTATAGTAAAAACAACACCGTGGTGGGATCCGTACAGCACCACATTGTCGTACCCAAAGAGACCCTGTTGGACATTGCCCGCGAGTTTGGTTTGGGGTATAATGAGCTCTCGCTCCTTTACCCAAAGATGGACCCATGGATGCCAGGCCCCGGAAAAAATCTTGTCATTCCCACCCAATGGATCTTGCCGTCAACCAATTTGTTTGGGCTGGTTATCAATCTGCCGGAATTGAGACTCTATCATTTTATCCCGAAAACCGGGATGGTGACCACATATCCGGTGGGAATTGGCGATGTGGGATGGGAAACCCCTGTGGCCGTAGGTCATGTCGTTTACCGTAAGGTCGACCCCACATGGTTGATCCCAGAGTCTCTAAGGGCCAAATACGGCGCCGTAACGATTCCTCCCGGACCGAACAATCCTTTGGGAAAATACTGGCTCGGCCTATCGCTTCCCGGATACGGCATTCACGGTACAAACTCTCCATGGGGTATTGGCAAACGGGTCAGCCACGGATGCATTCGCCTGTATCCGGAACATATTGCGTTGCTTTTTGAAAAGGTAAATGTCAACACGCCTGTTGAAATCGTTTATGAACCCGTAAAAATCGGCTTCCAAAATCAAAATATATTCATCGAAGTTCATCCGGATATTTACAACAGAATCCCCGATATGCAGGCACAGACCTTGCGTCGATTACATGAGCGGGATATTTTGACCCGTGTGTCAGTTTCATTGGTCAAAGATGCGCTTGAGAAACAAAGCGGACTTCCGGTTCGTGTGGGTTTTCTTAAGAAGGGAGGTGATGATACGCTCGCCGTTAAGACGTCAAATCATTAATGACATCCGTTTTTAACTCTAAATTGGAGGAGGCAATTCAATGAATATACGAAAAAACGTGTGTATGGTGATAGGGCTTGTATTGTCACTCGCCCTGACTTTTTCACTGATGAGCTGTGCAACCACCGATCAAATGAAAATGCTGGAAGAAAAGGTTCAACAGGCCAGCCAAGATGCCAAGGAAGCCAAAGCAATGGCCCAAGATAGCTCTCAGCAGGCCCAACAGGCAGATGCATCCGCCATGCGTGCTGAAAAAGCAGCGGACGCTGCTGCTGCCTCGGCACAAAAGGCTGAAGATATGGCCAATAAAGCAGAAGCGATCTTCAACCAACAGATGAAAAAATAGCGATAACGTCCGGAACCCGTGATATGAAGAAACACTCCGGGTTCCGGATGTTTAATTACTGATAAAGAAATGACTCGAAATAAATATGTGTCATCGGTTTTTTTGTATGTTTATTGACCACTCTTAGACGTTCGCCTTTTATTTAACGCCATCTCTTTTCTAACCCATTGGTTCATTTCCCATGGATCAATGTTCGTCAACCTGTCACGCTTTGGTCTGTTTTAAGCAATGATTGAATAAACAGAGCTTTAGTGTTGACTTTTTTCAAGATGTATGATCGAAAAAAGAATTGTTTTTATTTCATGCAAGTATTTACGCATTAAAAGCAGTGCCACCTTTTGACTCTGTGAATTAGGTTTACACATCTTTTAGAACTATGGAGATATCAATTGTACGGCTTTCATGCAATATCAACTCATAACGGCTGGGCAATGGCCCTTGCCGGTGCTCTAATCGTCTTTTCCGGACTGGTGGTTCTGTCCACCGCAATTTCTCAAATTCACAAAATACTGCTGTTTTTTGAAAATAAATACGCCGGTTTTAGAAACAACCATAAAATACGGGAAAACGATGAACCTGAAGAACAACCGGAATCGGCTTTACCAACAATATTTCCCACGGATCTCAATGAAATAGCCCGTCTGTATCAACCTTTTATCGAAGAAATCGGAGATACTTTTTATCTTTCCGATCTTTATAAAATTGCCAAGGAAAACAATTTTCCACACCCGCACATAACATTTACCGCCTTTCGTGATGCCAAAATATTAATCCCTTACGGTGATGGCGTGTTCAGCTGGACCCCACCTAAAGAAAATACAGTTAACGAAAACGAATAAAGGTTAATCCATGGATCTGCTTTTTCAATTTTTATCAAATACCGGCTACTATCTGGCCGACTATCGCAATGTTATCATGATCGTGGTCGGCACGGTATTTTTATATCTTGGAACCGCAAAAAAATACGAGCCGCTTCTTCTTGTCCCCATCGGGTTTGGTATTCTGGTGGGAAATGTTCCTTTTTTCAAAGGATTCGGGCTCGGTATATATGAAAGCAACAGTGTCCTTCATTATTTGTATTTCGGCGTGACCACGGGTCTCTATCCTTCTATCGTTTTTCTGGGTCTCGGGGCAATGACCGATTTTTCTTCTTTGCTGGCACGCCCGAGTCTCATGCTTTTGGGAGCCGCCGCTCAAATGGGAATATTTTTTACGCTTCTGGGAGCCCTTGGCCTCGGGTTTTTGCCCAAGGAAGCCGCATCCATTGCCATTATCGGGGGTGCCGACGGACCGACATCCATCTTTCTCACCGCCAAACTGGCGCCCCATCTCATCGGACCCATTGCCATCGCTGCCTATTCCTATATGGCCTTGATCCCCGTTATTCAGCCGCCCATTATGAGGCTTTTAACCAGCCGCAAGGAAAGACTCATCCGTATGCCGGAACTCCGAGAAGTGACCAAGAAAGAACGCATCATCTTCCCCGGCATCGCTGTTATCTTGTGCTGTTTCCTTGCGCCGGCTTCCATACCGCTTCTTGGAACATTCTTTTTTGGTAATCTTTTAAAAGAATGCGGCGTCACCGAACGCCTGGCTCAGACCGCCCGCACGGCAATCATCGATACGGCAACAATCCTGTTGGGTTTAACGGTGGGTGCCAGCACCCAGGGCGATGTGTTTTTAACTCCAAAATCTGTGGGTATTTTTTTTCTTGGTGCCGTT
>JASFGF010000051.1:0-11040 GCA_050123915.1 Desulfobacterales bacterium
TAAACACTTGATTTCATTACATTAAAAATAGCTAAAATTGCCCTTTTTGGACTTTTTCGACAGTCTCGCAATTTCGTCCCAATATCAAACAGCTGAGATTTCTGAGATATCGTAATACCATATCACAATTCAGGCCTAAGTGAAGTTTTGGACAGAAACACTATCTTTCACTATTTCGATTTTTATGATTTAGTTTACATACGTCACAACCAGTGCCACACCTGGGAACACAAAAAGATAGGGGGGAGTTATGAAAACACTTGGAGAAATATTGTTGGAAAAAAACTCCTTTTCAGAGATTGTTATGGGTAATACCGCCTTGGTTAGAGCAATGATCGAATCTCACACTCGGGTGGTTACTTCATACCCTGGTTCGCCAACCCCGGAAATTGCTGAAGCAATAAAATCAATTCCAAAGGAAAAACGTCCATTTTATTTTGAATTTTCTACCAATGAAAAAGTCGCAACGGAAGTTGCTTATGGTGCAGCGGTTAACGGCCATCTATCTACAGTATTTTTCAAAAGTGTAGGGCTCAATGTTGCTTCCGATACGTTTATTCAACTCAGTCTCATGAATATCATCGGCGGAATGATCGTTGTATTGGGTGATGATCCGGGTGCAAATTCTTCACAAAATGAACAGGACAACCGGCATTATGCCTGTTTAAGCTATACGCCGGTTTTTGAACCGGCATCACCGAACGAAGTATATATTTTCTACAAAGAAGCTGCAAAACTTTCCATAGAGATGGGCATACCGATAATCTTGAGACTAACCACCCATGTGTGCCATGCCAAGGAAAAGGTTAAATTCCAGAATTGGGAGCCGAAGAAATTAGATGAAACGCCTCGGTTTGATGTCAAGAATGGTCCTTATATTCCTATTGCCGCGGATGTATTTCCCATGAAACGATTTTCGTTGCAAAGACTTGATAAGATGAAAGCCTATGCCGACATGTCTCCTTTAAATCGAGTTGTCGATCACGGAAACAAAGATCTCGGCATTATCACAATGGGTCTTCCGTTCCTCTCTCTGATGGATGTTCTTGAGAAAACCAAAGAAAAACCCGACATTCTCAAGCTCGGAGTCGTATATCCCATTCCCTTGAAAGTAATTAAATCTTTTCTCGAAACACATGAGGAAGTTAAGATTATAGAGGAACTGGATAATTTCGTTGAAAAAGAAATAAAACTTCTGGCATATGACAGCCGTCTTTCAATCAAAATCATCGGCAAGATAGATATTGAAGACTGGATTGGGGAATACACCCCGGATAAAGTTTACGAGGTCCTCAAAAAAACTTGGCCTGATCTGCTGCCCGCCAGAAAAAGGCTCGGAGACAATATTTTCGAAGTTCCTAACAGGCCGGCACAGATGTGTCCGGGATGCGGACACCGCAGCGCCTTTCACGCCATAAAAAAGGCGATTAAAGATACCGACATTACCGTGGCGGATATCGGTTGCCATACCCTTGGTTTTCTCCCGCCATATCAAGTAGGTGAACTGATGATGTGCATGGGTGCTTCGACCGCTATTGCTTCAGGGCTCTCATTATTCAATGACACGCGCAAAGTGATCGCTTTTTTAGGTGACTCTACCTTTTTTCATGCTGGTCTGCCCGGAATTATCAACGCCTTGTTCAATAAGCATAACCTAACTTTAATTCTTATGGAAAATGGCACTACAGCCATGACCGGTCACCAGGATCATGCAGCGTCGGGAAAAAATTTTAACGAACCAACAGATATAATTCCACTGAGTCGGACTCTGGAAGGATTAGGGGTTAAACATATTTACGAAACAGACACTTATCAACAGTCAAAATTAACCGAAATAGTAAAAGAGGCTGTTGAGATAAATGAATTCAGTGTCGTGATTGCCAAGCATCCATGCATGCTCAAATTTATCCGGGAACAACGCCGCAAACCTTCTTATAAGCCGCGAAAGGTAGATATCGATCAGCAGAAATGCCAACAGTTTTACGAATGTATCGAAAAATTTGCCTGTCCTACCTTTACGCGTACAGACGACCAGAGGGTCAAGATTAATAGGGATCTTTGCATTGGTGACGGATCCTGCCTCCAAACATGTCAGGTTCAGGCTATAACACCGCCACAAATTGAATAAACCCAAAATCAATAATTTTGACAAGGTTTGTAGTAAACTTAACGAAGATAAGATTTTGAAACTATGGAGTAAGTAATGAAAGGATTTAATATTTATTTGGCCGGTGTCGGGGGACAGGGAATCGGCCTTCTCAGTGAAATTTTATTAAGAGGTTCTTACCACGCCGGGCTTAAAGTAAAAAGCGTGGACACTCACGGTCTAGCTCAAAGAGGTGGGATTGTGGTTTCACAATTAAGATTGGGTGACCGGGTACATTCTCCGTTGATTTTTCAGAACGAAGCCGATCTTGTGGTCGCCCTTGAGTGCCATGAAGCCCTTCGGGGTATAAATAGGGCCCTGAAAGACGGTGGCACTTTGATATATTATAATACGATTTGGCAGCCTCTGGAAGTACGTCTGAACTTGGTCAAACCGGTCAGCGGGGCGATGATTAGCAAGCAATGCCAAAAACGGAAGATCAGGGAGATAAGTATATTCAAAACAGACCTTAAGGATCCACACATGCAGAACATCGTCTTGCTAGCGAACATAGATAAATACAGTTTAATACCTGGTGTAAAAAAGGAACATTACATCAAGGCCATGGAAGATTTACTGCAAGGGCGCTTACTTGAAGTCAACATTGAAATGTTTGAAAAGGAAAGAATATAGCACTTTTTTTTATTTGTATTCGGCAGACTATCAATAAGATATAATCGTTTTGTATTCTGGATCGATTTGAAATCCTACCATGCGAAATATCATAATTATGTTGAAGCGTCTGACAACGAATTCAACCGGACACATGTTTTAGCAGTGCGGCGATAAAAGGGAAGATCAACTATGGTATATCCCAAACACGTCTTTATTACGGAAGTCGGCCCTCGCGACGGGCTGCAAATGGAAAAGCAGGTTCTGTCCACTAATCAAAAAGTACGACTGATTAAAAGCTTGGTGAAAGCCGGCGTGAGAGCCGTTCAAGTGGCATCTTTTGTTCATCCCGGCAAGGTGCCGCAAATGGCTGATGCCGAAGCTGTAATTGACGCTTTGCCGCCAACTGATACGGTTGAGTTTAGCGCCTTGACCCTAAATCGAAAGGGGATGGAACGCGCCTGTCGTACACCGATTCAGTGGATCGAAGTGTCGCTTTCGGCCAGTGAAGAGCAAAGCCTAAGCAACAGCGGCATGTCGGTTGAAGAGGCCCTGGCGGAAGCAGCCGCCATGATTGATTTAGCCAAGCAGAAAGGCCGCAAATTACGCGGCAGCATTCAGTGCAGCTTTGGATGTGTGCATGAATGCGAAATCGAAGTGTCTCAAGTACAGCGCTTGGCCGAGAAACTCTTGAACAAAGGAGTTGACCGGCTTATACTGGCGGACACCACGGGGATGGCCACACCACCCGCCGTGCGCCAAAATCTGTCGGCAATTTTGCCTATGGCTGGTGATGTTCCAGTTGGGCTGCACTTACATGACACCCGTGGTATGGGCTTGGTAAATCTGATGACCTCACTAGAAATGGGGATTGTACATTTTGATACCTCACTGGGGGGCTTGGGCGGATGCCCTTTTGTTGCCGGCGCAGCAGGAAATATAGCCACCGAGGACACCATTCATTTGCTAAACAGTCTGAATATTGCCACCGGAATTGACTATACCAAGGTTGCTGCAGAGTCGCGCAAGCTGAGCCGACTGCTGAGGCGTGAACTTCCAGGTAAGATGTACCGGCTACTATAAAGATTTTCTGCCTTCTTAAAAACTATCTAAATGCCCTTTTCATTTGTAATCAGAAATGAACTATTTAAGATTCAATATTCAATTAATTTCCATTATAATAGTTTCTCTTATCCAAGTATCCTGGGCGCTGCCAATTCCTAATAAAATGGAGCAAGATGAAATGGTAATATTTGATTTTAAAAATTCAGATAAAAATGAAAATTGGATTATCGTAAATGATGGTGTTATGGGTGGTCTCTCAAAGGGTGAATTTTTTATGAGTGATAGTAATACGGCAATTTTTCGGGGAACTGTATCTTTCGAAAATAACGGAGGATTTACATCAACGCGTACCAAACCTCGCTTGTTTAAGTTAGATGAATTTAAAGGCATCCTCATTCGATTAAAAGGTGATGGGAAAAAATACCAATTTCGTATAAGAACCAATGATAGATTTGAAGGAGTTGCTTATCGATATCAATTCACGACTGAAATCGGTCAATGGATGACGATTAAAGTTCCTTTCAATAAATGTGTACCGGTTTTTCGAGGCCTTATAATAAATAATAAAGCGCCAATCTCACCCAAAAAGATTCAGCAGATTGGATTCTTGATAGCAGATAATCAAGAAGGTCAATTCCAGCTTGAGATTGAATGGATAAAAGCATATAAATAGCCAAACAAATAACACTATTTTAGAGGACGATTGCCAGCGGGCCTTATCCAAACTTTCGATATCTAATGGTGAGTAGAGGATTCTTGGACGTTTTGGAGCCTGCACTATCTCAAACATATTTTTCTTGGGAGGCCCTGTTGATAGCTGCAATTTTGTCCTAATATCAAGCATCTGAAATATCTGTGATACCATAATACCGTATCACAACTCAGGCACGAGTTTTATTTTGTACATAAACACTGCCTTTGACAAATCCGATTTTTATAAGATAATCTCAATATATCTGAACTGATAGACGAAGTTATGTAAGTTGGCTGTTCAGAGTAGGTATTAAACCTAATCTCAAGATTATGATACTAAAACAAATACTTAATTCCTTTTACATGACCTTCAAAAATACCAATATTAAGTTATTATTGGCCTTGTTCTTTTGCATTTGCTCCTTGATGACGTTACAAAGTTGTGCATCTTTCAAACCAAAACCCATTGATGAGGTGCCGTTCAAGCAACACGCAAAGACCAAGACGGATGGCCCTCTAAGGGTTTCTTGCGCCGTTTTGACGAATGAGGAGTCCAAGGCCATATTTGATATTGATTTGGCAAGCAAATGGATACAGGCTGTCTGGATAGGGGTAGAAAACAACGATGTTTTTACATACTGGTTATTGTCATCTACGGTGGATCCTGATTACTACTCACCGGATGAAGTGGCTTATTCAAGTCGCTTTTTCATGTCTGAAAAAACAAACGAAAAGATGGTTAAACACTTTAGGGAATTAAACTTCAAAAACCCCATTTTTCCAGGTACAGAAACAACAGGATTTATTTTTGTAAACTTAGATGAGGGTGACAAAGAAATTAATGTGGAACTCCTGGCAGCTAAGCAGATAAAGAATTTTACGTTTTTCTTTTCCGTTCCCGGACTAAAAGCGCACTCCTTTTTTTATGCTGAGGCGCACCATCCTGTTGACCAAATACGAGAAGTTGGCGAGGAAGAGTTGCGACTGGCGCTTCAAAATATTCCCTGTTGTACAACAAATAAGGACGGGACGGTCAAAGGAGATCCCCTAAATATAGCACTAATTGGCAACCCTGAAGATCTGTTTCCTGCTTTCGTACGACGCGACTGGCATCCTGCTGAGGAAACGTACTCTGGTTCTGTCTGGAAAACCATAAAATCTTTCATATTTGGAAAACGATACCGATACTCACCGGTAAGCCCGCTGTACCTGTTTGGTAGAAAGCAGGACATCGCCCTTCAAAAGGCACGAGGTACCATTCATCAGCGCAATCATCTTCGACTCTGGATAACCCCTTTGAGATTTAAAGGCAAGGAAGTCTGGATTGGTCAGATAAGTCGTGACATCGGAATCCGCTACACCACAAAGTCTCCCTATTTTGTAACCCATAAGATTGATCCCGATGTCGATGAAGCGAGGAACGCCTTATCCGAGGATATGCTCTTTTCTCAAGGGCTGGTGCAATTAGGTTATGTCACAGGAGTAGGTCTGTCGACACCTACCCAACCCAAAAAAAACCTCACGGGGGATCCTTATTTCACTGATGGGCTGCGTGCTGTATTGTTGTTTGATCGAGGTGAAACTCCAATTAGAGAGGTTCGATTTTTTGACTGGGAAATGGCACCACCAGACGCAAGGGAATTGGATTTCTAATCTTTTTGGTTATATACAACATATTGGAGTATAGTGGAGTGATGTGAACCTGTGCTATCTCCAACTTATCGCGGACCTGCGATATCTGCAATTTATCGCCGTGTCATAAAAAATCTTAATAATTTTGATATGTTATGAGCATCACACTCGGATAGGGCCACATTGTTCAGCTTGGATTAAGGCAGGAGGAATCAACATGTTGTGTTATGAAATTTAACCGGTTTACCGGTATTTTTTTAATTCTAACTCACCCACGAATGAAGGTGTTCCTATAAATCTTGAGCATTGGATTCAAATCATCACTACGGTTCCTGAAATAACATCTACAGATCACAGCCGCAACCAAACCACCGATAAGAGAATAATTTCGTAGAAATTCAAAATTCTGAGGCATTTTACCATGAGGAAAAATCTGTTAAACCGACAAATATCAATTCAAGATCATTTTTCTGGAAACCATTTCTTATTTCAATATTCATTTTGTCCGACCAAGTTAAATACCCGGTTTGATGACTGAGGTGTTAAATATTTATTTTTCAGATTAATACGTTACATCAAAACTGCTAAATTCGCCTTGGTAGTCCTCCCATGTCACATCCACATTCGTGACCTTTGCAATGGGCGGCCCCTTTTTACACCATTTAAGAATTGACATAACACTCTTTTCAGACCCTTCAAATACGGCTTCAACCGTACCATCCCGTTTATTGCGCACCCATCCGAAAATCCCGACTTCATCCGCAGCATGCTTTGTCTCCATTCTAAAAAACACACCCTGAACTCTCCCGGAAATCACCGCATGGGCTCTTACTTTATCTTCCATTTTGATCCCCCCAACTGATTGATGATTGTCAATTGAAAATGGCAAGTCAGTTATCAGGGATCAGGGGTCGGGTGTCAGTTTTTATTTTACCCTGATCCCCGACCCCTGTCCCCTGGTACCTGTAACCCGCAAATTTATCTATCTTCAATCAACAATTCTTTTAGGGTTTTTTCATCAATGATCTCAACACCGAGTTCTTCTGCACGCTGGAGCTTTGAGCCGGGCGATACACCGATGACAAGATAATCTGTGTTCCGGCTCACGGAACCTGTGACCTTTCCTCCGGCTTCCTCAATTGCTCTTTTTGCTTCACTTCTCGTCAACGTTTCAAGGGTGCCTGTGAGGACAAAAATCTTGCCTGCAAGCGTGCTTCGTTTATGGGCGTTGTCACGAAAGATCCGAACTCCGTTGGCAATCATATCATCAACGATTTTCCGATTTTCATTTTTTTTGAAAAATGCCACAATACTTTCTGCAACCACAGGCCCCACACCGTCAATCGACACAAGTTCATCTTGGGTAGCGCCAATCAGTTCTTCCAGGCTCTCAAAAGACCTTGCGAGAATCCCGGCCACATGCTCTCCCACATGTCGGATACCAAGGGCGTAAATAAAACGATTGAGTGTTATCCGCTTGCTATCTTCAATAGCGCGAACAATATTGTTTGCAGATTTTGAACCCATCCGTTCCAAATTTTCTAATGGTTCTTCTTTTAGCTGAAATATATCTGCATAGGAATAGAGTATATCCTTTTCCACCATCTGTTCGATTAATTTGGCCCCCAATCCATCGATGTCAAAGGCCCCCTTTGAGGCGAAATGTTTTATCCGTTCCTTTACCTGGGCGGGACATGACGTGTTGATGCACCTCAACGCCGCTTCATTTTCGGATCGTATGACCGATGAATTGCAAACAGGGCAGCTTAGGGGCATGCTAAAGATTTTTTCTTCTCCTGTCCGCTTTGAAATGATCACTTTAACAACTTCGGGAATCACGTCTCCGGCTCGCTGAACAAGGACCGTGTCGCCGATTTTGATATCTTTTCTCTTTATTTCATCTTCATTGTGAAGGGTTGCCCGGCTGACCGTCACCCCGCCTATATTTACAGGACTTAGATGGGCGACTGGCGTCAAGGTTCCGGTCCTTCCGACCTGGACGTCGATGTCAACGATCTGCGTTGTTTCCTGAACCGCTTTAAATTTATAGGCGATGGCCCATCGCGGACTCCGGGATGTGGTCCCTAAACGGCGCTGTAAAGCAAGACTGTCGACTTTTATCACCATACCGTCAATATCATAGGGTAAAAAATCCCGCTGTTCACTGAGTTCTTTATAACAATCGATCACCTCTTTGATGGTAACCCTTGACCGGATATGTGGATTGATTCTAAACCCGAGTTTTTGCAATGCATGCAGTGTATCCGAGTGCGATTCCAACACAAGGTCAGCGATCCGACCCACACCATAGACAAATATTTCTAAAGGGCGCTTGGCGGTAATCTTTGAATCGAGCTGTCTTAAAGATCCTGCGGCTGCATTTCTTGGATTGGCAAATGGCGGCAAGTCTTCATCAAAGCGCTCGTTGTTTAATCTTTTAAACGCTTCTTTTGCGATAAACACTTCGCCTCTGACCTCAAGAAGTGAGGGAATTGTTTTTTCTGTTTTATTGTGAAGCCGTAACGGGACAGAGCGTATGGTTCTGACATTTGATGTGATCAATTCACCGTAAAAACCATCCCCGCGAGTCGATGCGGTAATCAACCGGCCGTTTTCATAGACCAGCTCCACGGCAACACCGTCTAATTTGGGTTCCGTAGTATATAAAATGTCGCTGTCTGTATTGAGATTTCTTTTAATGCGTCGATCAAACTCAATGATGTCCTGATCACTGAATCCATTATCCAGGCTGAGCATCGGAATTGAGTGTTCAATGGTTTCGAATTTGTTTAAAGGAGGCGCTCCAACCCGATGGGTGGGAGAATCCGGACTCATCAGATCAGGGAACTCCTCCTCCAGCTTCACTAATTCTTGCATCATCCGATCATACTCGGCATCGGATATCTCCGGATCATCCAGAACATAATAGCGATAATTATGCCGGTGAAGCAGCTGTCTGAGTTCTTCGACACGTTCTATTGTTAAGGGATCTATCATAGTGATAAACGAAATTTTTTGTCCATTGATCACACAGCATCAAGATTCATAACGATAACGATATTAAAAATCCCTCGGGTTCAGCAATTCAAAGTTTACGGGTTGGCAGAGCCAATATTTCAATATAAACGGAGTTTCAATAAATTCAGAAACACTTATTCAATCATACCGGCCTTGCCAATTTCGAAAGTTCGTCTTTGACTTCATCAATAATGTCATAAAACCACATCACATCCTCAATGGTCATACGTCCGGCCTTACGTTGTGACTCTTTCCCGTCTTTTCTTTTAAATATTCTCGGTCCGATCTGAACTTTCGGCTCACCGTCACCATATTGATTAATAGTAACCACAAGCCCGGTCTCATCGCATTGCCATTTTTTTAAAATTTTGTCCTTTTCCGGATCAAACGCCATATTGTCCTCCATATTCCGTTGTTACAGCAGCTGTCAGGTTAATGTTTATAAATTTAATAAAGCGATAGTTACGAAATCACTGGGAGAACAGATGTTCACCTCACATAAGATGCATTCTTATTTATGATTCCATATTCTGTCAAATCCATTTTAAAAGTTACGCCAACAAACTTGCAGTTTACGCCATAACCAGTAACGGTATTTATGATACCGCCCGGATAAACTCAGCTTCCATCTCCGTCCGACCGACCTTGACCGCCTGAATCAACCGGCTGAACTTATCTTGAGTATGGCAGGCTTTTTGGCATAAATTCGCCTTCTGTGTGGGACACAGATACCAGGTGCAAACCCAGGGTCTGCTCATTCTCGGCAATACACAACCTTTAAGGCTCCAGTAGCGACAAACCTTTTTCAAATCCTGCAGGAGCTGTGCAGGAGGAACTTGATACCCGCAGAGGTGAATAAACAAAAGATCCTTGAAATCGATCCAAACTCGGGCTGTCAGACAGCAAGGATCCGGACACCAAGGACACGTAGCCTTACACATATCATCCAGAATCGAAAAAATTGACGATAGTCGAGTCTTAACCCTACGGGCCAAGGATATAGTCCGATCCAGATCGGGCAAATTTTTTTGTATCAGATAATCAAGGCTGCGGTTTGCCTCCTGCCATGTATCGATAGAATTCCATGGCGGCATAATCTGATGAAAATTGCTTTCCATATAATATGAATAATTAAGATAAATAAAAATTACAACTCAAGTTTCGCATCCGATTATTGTAAAAATTCTTTGAGTACAATTTTACCTAAAAAATCGTCCCGGTCTGATAGACCTTTTTGACCTTGTTTAAAACATACTGAACGAAACCTGAATAACTCATCTATATACCGATCAATATGCCCAATTTTTCTAATTTTATTCAAAAAAGGACTTGAAAGCTTGTTTGCATTGTGTTAGGCGTTCTCTTTGGTTTTTTATGCCCACCATATAAGACGTTGAAAGGATCGTACCAAGATGACTCCAAAAAGAGAATTGCAGATTGCTTATATCCTTATTATTGTTTTTTTCTTTGTGGGTGTTATAAGCTTTGCAGCCTTTCCTGCCAAAACGCCGCATGAACCCATAAGGTTAATGTACAAAACGGTTGCTGGAAAAGTTTTATTCGACCACAAAACGCATTATGCTGAATCGGGATATGGTCTTGCCTGTAATGAATGTCATCATCATCCGGAAGAGCCTGAAGACGAAGAAGAGGCACTTTTAAAATGCGGCTACTGTCATCAGGTTCCTCCGGAAGGTCAAACATACCCCGAATCCTGTCTTGATTGCCACGAAGCTGAAGATCTTGAAGAATCAGAGATGATTAAACAATCTGATGCCTTCCATTCGCAGTGTGAAAGTTGCCATCAGGAAGTTGGAGCCGGCCCGGAAAAAGAGAGGTGCAACTGGTGCCATGTTATGTAAACTTCGCCTTCT
>JASFGF010000052.1:0-11020 GCA_050123915.1 Desulfobacterales bacterium
CGGCACATCGGCCTCAAGTGCATAACCGCACTTCGAACATTTCCAGCTAGGCATAAAATCACCTCCTTTTCGGGTAAGTGTCGTTCTGTTTATTCTGATTCAATGGACAAATCCGGAGCCTGTCGTTCTGCCAGTTCTCGATCCATCATAAAAAGACCTTGTTTGGCATCACCCAACAATTTGAGTTGCTCCAGTACATTACCAACGCTTTCTTCTTCTTCTACCTGTTCGGACACAAACCATTGAAGAAATATCTGTGTCGCATGGTCACGCTCCTCCAGAGCAATTTCAACAAGGCCATTGATAAGCCCGGTCACCTTCTGCTCATGTTTTAACGTGTCTTCAAACACCGATAGAGGAGAATCCCATTGGGCCGGCGGTGCTTCAATGGCAGCGAGAACCGCTCTTCCTCCACGTTGATTGATGAAGTCATAAATTTTCATGGCATGCATGAGTTCTTCTTGAGCCTGCGCATTCATCCAGTTGGCAAACCCGTCAAGACTGACGGACTTGAAATAGGCATTCATCGATAGATACAGGTAAGAAGAATAGAGTTCGGCATTCACCTGCCCATTGAGTGCTTTTTGCATTCTGTCTGATAGCATCGAAATTATCCTTTCCACAAACCATGGATGTTGCAGTATTCACGTGCTGTAACCTGATCGGCTTTAACATCAAATGTTGCTTCCGGTGCCTCCCCGGGATTGAGAAATTGTCTGTAAGCCTTGCCATCTGCAATAATTTCAACCCATTCAATATAATGTTTTTCTTCCATAGGATGTGCGACATCGCCAACTTTAACTTTAATACCGCCCGAAACTTTTTCAACAACCGGCACATGTTTCTCTTTGGCTGCATCAACCGTGTTCTCAACCATCTGAACCATGGGTTGCCCGCAGCATACCAGCTCCCCTGCACCGCCATGGAGAACCTCTACGATATTTCCACAAATTTCACATTTATAAACCTCAAGTTTTTCCGCCATTTCTCTTTCCTCCTTTTAAAATAAAATATTTCAATGGGTTATAATGAAAGTTAAAATCAAACATGTTAAATCTCATCACATCCTTATCTTGAATAAGAGTTGCCGGTTAACGGCATAGTAGCCAACCCGTTTAAACCAGTACTACCAGTTTTCCCCAAGTAATTCAAAGTGAGCCTGAGGATGGGCACATGCAGGACATTCTTCCGGAGCCTCCTCCCCTTCGTGGAGATAACCACAGTTGCGGCATCGCCAAGTTACGGATTCATCCCTTTTAAACACCTTTCCGGTATCTATGTTGGCCGCAAGATCAACATACCGTTTCTCGTGTTGTTTTTCAGCGACCGCAATGGCTTCAAATACATCGGCAATGGCTTCATACCCTTCCTCACGGGCAACTTTGGCAAAGTCGGGATACATTTCGGTGTATTCGTAATGTTCTCCTTCGGCAGCAGCCTTTAGATTTTCTGAGGTACTGCCGATAACTCCGGCAGGAAACGCACCGGTAATCTCAACTTCTCCACCTTCTAAAAATTTAAAAAGTCGCTTGGCATGCTCCTTCTCCTGGTTTGCTGTTTCTGTAAATATATCAGATATCTGTACATAGCCTTCCTTTTTGGCCTTGCTGGCAAAAAACGTGTACCGGTTTCTTGCCTGCGACTCACCGGCAAATGCAGTTAAAAGATTTTTTTCTGTTTGGGTCCCTTTTAACGTCATGAAATAACCTCCTTGTGTATGATTGTTAAACTGTTATCTATAAAAATGGTATCCAACCTTGTATGGAACACTCCGCTTACCGTTTTAAGCTGTCGGACTCTTCTATCCACCATCCTTTTTCGATGTGTTTTTCTTTTTCCTGTTCCGCCAGTTTTTTCACTTTATAGGCTGAATCACGCAATACACCGTAAAGAATGCCACAGCCGTTATCTTCTCGCTCAATGTCTCCCTTATCTGCGATTCTGATCATTTCATCTACAAGATTCAATGTTTTTTTTATATTATGATTGCAGCGTTTCACGTATCAGGGTCTCCATAAGCTATCAAGATTTTAATCAATCTTTGTTAAGTTTGTCCAGCGCTGTGGCCAGGTCTTTTAAATCGGGTCGCTTGTTAATGTCAGATACATGCGCGTACCTTAAGATACCTTTCTTATCTATGATAAACAACGCCCTCTCAGCGACACCATCCGAGCGAAGCACACCGAACATATTTGCAACTTTGCCATGGGGCCAAAAATCCGAAAGAACCGGAAACCATAGATCCCCCATCTGATTGGTCCAGGCATAAAGGGTCGGAATGTTGTCTACCGTAACCCCCAAAAGTACTGCATTGTTTTTATCAAAAATAACCTTTGCAAGATTATAACCCGGCCATTGATCCGAACACACCGGCGTCCAGGCAGCCGGCACAAAGGAAATGACAACATTTTTTTCCCCATTAAATTGACTCAAAGAGATTTTTTCTCCAGATAAAGAAGGAAGCGTAAAATCAGGTGCCTTTTCCCCGATCTTGACCTTTAGTTTGCTGTCTATCGGTTTTAACTGTCCGGGGTCATAAATATTTTTTTTGAACGCATCTGACAGTCCAAATGCATAGCTGCTCACAAAAAAAAGGACGAAAAGCGCAAAAAATATCTTAGAGTATTTTTTCACCGTCAACACCTCCTCTTTAAATTCCGGCTTTAGAACGAATTAAGTTCAAGAATTTTGGTGCATCTTCGATTGCACCGCGCTTGGAATAAAAAATACTGTGGGTTCCATCCTTCTTTATTTTAACGCCGATAAAGTATGGCGTTCTCACCTCTCCAAGCATTTTGTGGATGGAAAATTCGCCATCTGGAAAAAGTGGAAAATTAACATTATAAGTCTTTTGGAAAAAATCGACCTCGAACGGAGAGTTACCGGCGCCAATACCGATCAGCTTTATTTTATTTTTCAGTTTTTCATCTCCTGCGATCTTATTGTACAATTCGTTGACCACCGGTGCATCTTTCTGGCAGTACGGGCAGTACATGCTGAAGATTTCTATCAGGACAACCTCTGCTTTTATCTCAGTAATAAGAAATGTTTTTTTATTTTTGGTAATTCCGAGATAATTTTGGTGCGTTGGCATCTCAGGTACAGATAGCGTTATTTCAGGCAGCATCTCCCCTTCTTTCGGGGGGGCGATTCCCGCGGAAATAAGACTGACGGACAACAACAAAACCATTAAAGCCCAACAAACGATGGATGTTTTTTTCATGATAATTCCTTATCTTATTTTAAATTAACAAGTTTCGTGCCAGAAATATTCATGTGCTGTTTTAATCATTACCGCAAACCAAATTTTGTTTTAATGAAATGTCATTTATCATTGATTTCAAGGCTTCGCAAAACCGGTACAAAGAATAAAAAATTTCGAAACGCTGACAAAAACATGTCCTCGAAACCGTACTAAAACATGTGAAAAGACTTAAAAACTGTCTCATATTAAATATTGATACACATTTGTATTATGAAACAAGATCCTTATTGATTCTTTAGGGCAACCAGTTCTTTGCTGAGTATTTTTATGTGGCCCATCTCTTCTTTGATAATCTCGTCAAGTTTATCCTTCCCATACTTTTCAGGAACCATTTCTTTAATACCCAGATAAAAAACGATGGAATCTTTTTCAGCAAGAATGGCTGCCTTGAGAACACTTTTTTTGGATGAAAAATCAATTTCTTTTTCAAAAAAGACCTTGGTATCTGCCAGAGCCCGAAGATAAAGGGCGGATTCATTTTGAGGGTCAAATACGGTTGATGTCTTTTCATTTACCGACAGTTCCGACCTTAAATCTACAAATGTTTTTTCATGTTGGACTTCCATTTCCGCAAGTTCAACAAGAAGCTTTTTATACTCGGGATTGTCTGTTTTTTGCGCGGCTTCTCTATAAAATTGGTGGCCATTTCTTTCAAGTTGTTCAGCCATCTCAAACACGTCGTCTACAGTAAAATCATAAATCATTTTTTCATGCCTTTCGATAACTCGAGTTATTCTTTCATCTTGCAGTCCTTATCCCATTCAGGGCATGCAGTTTCCATATCCGTCTCATACTTGATCATGCATTCGCCACAATCCATTTCAACATTTGCCACATCTCCGTATCTTTTTTTGATTTCTTCGGCAGACAGATGTGTAACAGCACTGCATCCGCACTGAGGACAGGATGTTTCAATTTTATACCGTTTGGACGACATATTTCACCTCCTATGAATGGGTTTATAAAGATGTTAGTTATGATATATTACAGAAACCGTTCGTTTATTTATGCGTTGAAGATGATGATGGTCTATATTACGATCCAAGAAAAAATTTAAATACCAAATTTATCTTGATTTAAATGCAATGCTCATGCCAAATATTTCACAAGTGTTGTTCTCTGGGATGGCACAGTTATTGTACGCCGTGTTTAATGAGTTGGTGAATGTTTATTAACTTTTGCATAAAAATTAATGAGAATCCTTATAATGCTTCATTGAAGCGGAATGAACGATCCTTTTTAAGAGGGTGGTAAAATGGCAAGATACACCGGAATCAATCATCTGGCAATGGCCACGCAAGATATGGATACCACCGTCAGATTCTGGCGGGATTTGCTGGGCCTGCGTCTTGTGGCCGGACTTGGGGGCCCGAAATACAGACATTATTTTTTTGAACTTTCCGAGTACGACATGATTGCTTTTTTTGAGTGGCCTGATGTCGAAAAAATATCCGAAAAAGATCATGGCGTGCCGGTCAGAGGTCCTTTTGTATTTGACCATGTTTCTTTGGGGGTTAAAAGTGACGAAGACCTATGGGAACTTAAAGACAAACTTGACACCGCCGGATTTTGGGTTTCGGAAGTTATTGATCATGGGTTTATCCATTCCATCTATTCCTTTGATCCGAACAATATCCCCATTGAGTTCAGTGCACCCATCTCCGGTTTGGACATACGAAGGTCTCCTAAGATGAAAGATAAAAATCCCACGGCAATTGCTAAAGAAGGCGTCGATCCTCAAACCGGTCATTGGCCGGAAGTCAAAAAGGCAACACCGGTAGAGGACCGTAGCATTTATCCGGGTGAAGGTACGGTCTTAATTGAACGTAAGCAAATTTATTAAATAAGGAACGAGCTTATTATGAAATACCGAAAAGAAAAAGATTCATTGGGAACCATAGAAGTTCCGGCAGATGCTTATTTTGGGGCAAGTACCCAGAGGGCGGTGAATAATTTTCCTGTCAGCGGTCTTAGATTTCACGCTTCATTTATTTATTCCCTTGCTCTGATAAAACAATGCGCTGCAATGGTGAACCATGAACTGGGTCTTCTTGACAAAAAGATATCAGGGCCTATTGTCACATCCGCTACGGAAGTTATGCAAGGAAAATTGGAAGACCAATTTGTGGTGGATGTATTTCAAACCGGATCAGGCACTTCAACGAACATGAACGTGAACGAGGTCATTGCATCAAGGGCAAACGAAATTATGACAGGGAAAAAAGGAGGCAAATTTCCGGTTCATCCCAATGATCATGTCAACCTCGGACAGTCAAGCAATGACGTCATCCCATCCGCCATCCACATCTCTGCATTAACCCTAATTAAAACGAGCCTTATTCCTTCATTGGTCGGTCTCAAAAAAAGCCTTTCAGATAAAGCCGTTGAATTTAAAGATGTAAAAAAAATCGGAAGAACCCATCTACAGGATGCCGTGCCCATTTTTTTGGGTCAGGCGTTTTCAGGATATGAAAGACAAATAGCACTTGCCATAAAAAGAATTGAGACCGTCCAAGACCATCTCGCAGAACTTGCCCTGGGCGGAACCGCTGTTGGAAACGGCCTGAATACCCATCCTGATTTTGCAAAAAAAGTGATCCTTTTGATCTCAAAACATTTAAAATTAAGCTTTAGAGAAGCCGAAAACCATTTTGAAGCCCAGGGCGCACAGGACGCGGCCGTGGAAGCCAGCGGCGCCTTAAAAACCATGGCCGGCAGTCTGGTGAAAATTTGCAATGACATTCGATGGCTTGCATCCGGCCCCAGGTGCGGACTGGGTGAAATATCGATTCCTTCTCTTCAGCCCGGGTCTTCTATTATGCCCGGAAAGATTAATCCGGTAATTCCCGAAGCCGTCATTCAGGTATGCGCTCAGGTCATGGGAAACGACACCACAATTACCATAAGTGGACAGGCGGGCAATTTTGAACTCAATGTGATGCTGCCGGTGATTGCCTATAATCTTCTGCAATCCATAGATCTTCTTTCTTCCGGAACCAAACTTTTGGCTGAAAAATGCATCAGCGGGATTCGTGCCAATCCACAAACATGTGCCGCCAACATCGAAAAAAGCCTGGCCATGGCAACCTACCTGGTGCCTCTTGTCGGATACGACAAGGCAGCCATCATTGCAAATAAGGCCCATGAAACAGGCAGAACCATTATTGAAATCGTACGAGAGGAAGAGATTCTTACTGAGAAGGAATTAACAAAAATCTTTTTTAATAAAAATTCGTAACACGTTAGTTTTTTGAAAATATTGTCGCTTCAGGAATGATTAAATTTTTTTCTGGAAGCTGTTTGAGTGGATAAGGGCTCGTTTTGAAAGAACCATAGACGATTTAACTTTATGGATAACCCCCTTTGAAGCCTAAGATCTTTATTAAAAGCCCGGGCAGATTCTTTCATTACGAGCCCTTATTCACGAGTTCTTTCAGCAAAAATTTAATAATACCTGAAGCTCTTTCTTGTTGGGCGTAGCTGAAAGTGAAGACCAATGAAATCAAGGTCTATAAAAACTTTTTAAGTTTAAAACACATTTTAAGACGAGGAAGGTTATGACAATCCCCGGAAATCTGAATACCACCGCCATGGCCGTCATGCCCCATAAAGATGCGGACAGGGCACTCGAATTCGCCCTATCCATGGATATTCCATTCTGGCCTCAGCTGCCTCACATCAGTTACTATGAAGACATGTATGTTCAGGCCGCCGAACATTTCCCCGGTATTGTTCTGGATATGGGAAAACGAAACCTTCGTTTTTCCATGGACAAATTTATCAATGAATTTGAAGAAACCATGGCCCATTTTGACGAACCTGAATACTTTGACATCAGCAAAGCATATTCGGTGGTTTATCATAAATTTTTAGAAATGAACCTTTCCGACCGACCCGCCATAAGAGGGCAGCTGGAAGGACCCGTCAGTTTTGGCTTAAATATTTTAGACCAGGACGACCGACCGATTCTCTTTGAAGACACCATACGCCCATTTATGCTCGAATTTATGGCAAAGCGCATCAATGTCCAACTGCAGCGGCTTCAAAAAATGAATCCGAATGCCTTTATGTTTGTTGATGAACCGGGGCTGCAATTTTTATTCAGTGCACTTTCGGGTTATGACAATATAAAGGCAAAAGACGATCTGGAACACTTTTTTTCTATGGTGAATAGACCTCGCGGCATCCATTTGTGTGGAAATCCGGACTGGGATTTCCTTTTGAATCTCGATCTTGATATCCTTTCTCTGGATATATACCAAAACGGAGAAGTGTTTTCATCGTATTCAAAATCGATAAAACAATTCCTTGACCGCGGCGGAGTCATGGTGTGGGGGATTGTACCCACAAACTTTGAGCCTTTTGAAGCTGAAGATATCGGTTCGCTGGAAACAAGGCTGTCGTCATTGTGGAATTTTTTGGATGATAAAGGCATCGATAAAGCGTTTTTAATATCAAGGAGTCTTTTATCTCCGGCAACCTGCTGTCTGGTCAACCCGGACGGAGAAAAGACCGTTGAAAAGGCGTTTGAAGTTGTGCGGAAATTGTCACACCGGCTGCGGGACAGGTATGGTGTTTAACAAACCTGCTTTAATTTTTCAGAAAGCCATTAAGGAGCGTTCCAATGATCGCCAAACACTCGGGGTCCAGGTAATGCTCCGCACGTCTTTCGAAAAGAACCTTGCACTGGGCCGGAAATTCTTCATCCACATCATCAAAAAGTAAAAGCACAGGCACTTTCGGCAGCGGATAGAGTTTCATGATAAGTTGATAATTAAGATCCAAACCCGGATCCCTCCCACCCAATTTTTCACATGCCGCTGCCAGATCTTTTAAGCGATTCGAATAGTTTTGGACAATCGGTCGCTCCGTGTGGTTCACAAAGCTGTGAACCAAAGGAGCGGTGTTTTTAAAGTCTCTATAGGAGACCCAATCCTTGTCCAGAGAAGGTATGTCCGGACATAGAAGTAAGTATTTACAAAGGACAACGCTGATTCCCATAGGCGGCTGTTTACCAAACGGATCTGTTATCCCCCGGCTTGATATCCTGTAAGGTTGACCGAAAAAGGAAAGAACCATCTCATCTTTTTCAACACGCCCCCCTAATTTTTCGGCGATTGAATCAAGATCGATTTCACCAATTTGATCCAAATAGTTTTGATACGTTTCTTTAAAAACAGACGGTTTTTCCACAATATATCACCCCTATTTTTAGGATATCAATACGTTGCTCCATTATAACGTCATGCCGACTAATAGTACGATTTTATGAACATGTCAATTTTCAATAACTGTATAAAATACGATTGCCAACGAATGTCTTTTTCAGATTTTCATTGACAAATCCCATCAAAGATGCATAAAAAATTAGTTAATATCAATAGTTGTAGGTTTTAATCCTTGAATCTTCTTGCTCTTTAAACAACACTTCGCATTCTTACTATTTAACAACCCAAAGCAAGTTATTAACCGCAGAACCTTTTAAAACGATGATCTTAAAAAAAAGGTTGCTCCAAAACGTTCAGAGAATCTTTCCATGAGCAGAAAACCAACCTATACAGAATTGGAAAAAAAGATTTCGGTACTGGAAAAAAAGATCGCAGAGCTGGAAGGAAGCAAAAAGGCTATTCAAAGAAGCGAAGAAAGATTGAAAGAAGCTGAAAAGATCGCAAAAATAGGACATTGGGAATTGGATCTGGTTGCCAATACGCTATATTGGTCCGACGAAATTTATCGTATTTTTGATTCAAACCCTCAAGAATTTGGAGCCACTTATGAAGCCTTTCTCGATTCCGTGCATCCTGACGACAGGACGGCGGTAGACAAGGCATTTAAAGATTCAATAAAAAAAAAGACCGGCTATGATATCGTTCACAGGCTGCTCTTGAAAAATGGTACATTGAAATATGTGCGTGAAAAATGTCGAACCATTTACGATGCGGATGGGAAACCGCTACGTGCCCTTGGAACCGTTCAAGACATCACCCATCAAAAACTGGATGAGCATCGTTTTTCCGGAATTATCGGACGCGACCCGAAGATGAAAGACATCTTCGAGATGATAAGAGAGATTACTGATGTCGATATTCCTGTCCTCATTCAAGGAGAAAGCGGTACTGGAAAAGAACTGGTCGCCCGTGCCATACATAACGAAGGCCCGCGTGTTCATAAAGCCTTCGTACCGATCAATTGCGGGGCTCTTCCCGAAGGGTTGCTGGAAAGCGAGCTTTTCGGTCACGTGAAGGGTTCTTTTACCGGCGCCTTGAGGGACAGAAAAGGCCGATTTGAAATGGCAAACGGCGGCACGCTGTTTCTGGACGAAATAGCAGATTTATCAAAAGTAATGCAGGCCAAGTTGCTGAGAGTTCTACAGGAAGGCAAATTCGAACGAGTGGGTGATGAAAAAACCATTTCTGTGGATGTTCGAATTATCAGCGCTGCAAATCGAAACCTGAAACAGGAAGTAGAAAAAGGGAATTTCCGTGATGATTTATATTATCGGATTAGCGTGGTTCCCATTCATATGCCACCGCTGAGAAAACGAAAAAACGACATTCCTCTCCTCGTCAACAACTTTCTTAAAAAAGCCGCTTACAAAGAAAAAAAAACAAAAACCATTTCCGAAAACGCACTATCCGTTATGATTGATTACCCATGGCCTGGGAATGTCCGGGAGCTTCAAAGTGCCATTCATTATGCTCTTATAAAATCCAGAGGAAAAATCATTCAACCTGCTCACCTTCCCATGGAATTGAAAAAGCAGAACAATAATCGATTGTCTCGTGGACCCTCTCTGAGACTCAATTTGAAAACCGTAAAAAAAGCTTTGATTCGAAGCGGAGGCAATAAAGCTAAGGCTGCAAGATATCTGGGTGTGGGACGGGCCACATTATACCGCTTCTTAAAAAATTTTCCGGACATCGCTTCAAATATTTACGAATCTGAATAATGTTTGTTTTAAATTTTGAAAGAGTGATTAAAAGGTGCGGGGCAGCCCATGAGCTTCAACTGCAAAAGATGCGGAAGTTGCTGCAAAAAGATTGGCATTCCATGGTCTGAACTGGATCCTCGTCTTGCTGCAGATTATCTGGACATAAACGTTGAGGATTTTATTGATTTATATGGTTTTGTCAGGAACGAAGTTTCCGGAGAAATCGAACCTACCGAGCATAACGCAGCACCTTGTCCCTTTCTGAAATTCAGTATTGAAAATGCGTTTTGTAAAATCTATCCTGTCAGACCTTGGATTTGTAAAGGCTATCCGGGGCCGGGGACATCATGTATCCGGGGACAAAAGCGCTCCTGATTCAACCTTCCATTGATCGTCTTTTCATTTTTTTTGCATATTTGGCCGCTGCAAGGCCTGCGACACAGCCTTCTCCAACCGCTTTGGCCATCTGCCACGGCGGGCCGCATATATCTCCTGCGGCATAAATGCCTTTGATATTGGTCTGCTGCTGCTTATCCGTGACAATATATTGAAACTTTTCAGCATCCAAGGCAACGCCTAAGGTCGCGGCCAACTCCACCGCTCCTTTGGCACCTGTTTCAATGAATACGCCATCCACATCCAACTTTTGACCGTTGTCCATAATCAAACCTTTAACCGTATCAGCACCAATGATCTCTGTAACCTTATGCCCGAGATGAATTTCAACGTCCGATTCCTGAATCTGAAAGTTGAGACGTTCGGAAACCTGGAGTTCATCAGAAATGAGATGAACTTTGTCTGCGTAAAACAACAACGTTAATGCC
>JASFGF010000053.1:0-10872 GCA_050123915.1 Desulfobacterales bacterium
ACTTCATCGGCAACAAGAAACGGGTTAAGACCGAACTGTTGCCGGCGCTAAAAGCCTGGCAAATAGAGCATGGTTACCCTTACCATTTTTTTACCGAAGCCAGTATTAATATGGGCGACGATGAGGCGCTGCTGACGGCCATGCGGGAGGCTGGATTCAACCAGGTTTTTATCGGGATTGAAACCCCTGACCCCAAGGGACTTGAAGAAACCGGCAAGATACAAAATCTAAAATCGAACATGGCGCATTCCATTCGAACGATTCAACGACACGGAATAGAGGTCATGGCAGGATTTATCATTGGGTTTGACAGTGATAAAGAGGATATTTTCGACCGGCAAATCACCTTTATTCAACAAAATGGCATTCCCAAAGCAATGATCGGTTTCTTAAATGCCCTTCCCGGGACCCGTCTTTATCATCGGCTGATGACCGAAGGCAGAATATTAAAGGAATCGCTCGGAAACAACACCCATTGCATGACCACTAATTTTAAAACCATCATGGACCCGAACCGGTTAAAAGAGGGGTATAAAAAAATTCTGGCCTGTATTTATGATTTCAATCTGAAAAACTATTTTGAACGTTGCAGCCATTTTTTGGATAATATAGAGTATACGGGGTATTTTCAGAGAAAAATCTACGTTAAAGACCTCAGCATTTTTTTCAGATCCATTTACGGGCAGGTTTTGACGCCATACGGTTTTCAATATCTTAAATTTGTATTTCGGAGCATGATCAAACACCCCAACATTTTTGGCGAAGCCATCTCTTTGTGCATTTCCGGACATCATTTTTACACCATTACACAAGAAACTTTGAAAATCGAAAAAATCGCTTCGGTCCTTGATGAGAAATACCTTAATTTTTGTGATTCGGTAAATCAATATTCCGAAGCCATGATGAACAATTCAAAAGAAAACTATCGGTATTGGGTCAAGCTTTTAAAAAAGCAGGTTAAAACACTAAAGCAGATGCAACACACCATCAGCAAAATCCATACAGACTACCGCTATGAACTCAGTCAAAAATACATTGAACTCTCCAGGAAAATGAGGGAAAAATTGACGAATTTCGAAGCTATGGTTCTGGGAACTGCCGCCCCATTCCAGAAGTAATCGAATGTCGTGATTTATCCAAATTTCTTTGCAAAGGTCTCTCTTTTTATCATCCTTCCTAACGCCCCGTTCATGATTTACGAATCGGACACTTTTTTCTAATCTCAGTATTCTGCCCTGAATGAACACTATTTGATAGGCCGTAAAAACACCGGCTATTTTTTTATTGACAGGCCATACCACGTTGTGTCACTAATACAAGGTTTGACAGTAAAAATATCATCTGACTAAGATTGGGGGAGAAATCTATGGACAGCAAAGAATTTGCAATGTTTCGGAAAAAATTAAACAAAACTCAAAAGCAGATGGGAAATCTTTTGGGGGTATCTATCAAAGCCATACACAGCTATGAGCAAGGCTGGCGATCCGTGCCGCCTCATGTGGAAAGACAGATGTTTTTTCTAATGGCCCGAAAAAGGGGCGTCATCAAAACGCAAAAACCATGCTGGACGGTCAAAAAATGTCCTGCAAAACAAAAAAAAGAATGTCCTGCGTGGGAGTTTCAAGCCGGAAAGTTTTGCTGGTTCATTAACGGAACCATTTGCTGTGGCAAGGCGCATGAAAAATGGAAAGAAAAAATGAAAGTCTGCCGGTCTTGCGAGGTCCTGAGGCAGATCATTTGATCTGACCGACGTCATTCTTTTCATAAAAATCAAGCGATTTTGAATATATTTTTGCTCCATATCCAGAGTCGAGACAGGCAATTTACAAAAGGTAAAGCAATGAATACGATAGTTGCGAATCAAAAAAGCGCGACCCTACCCAAGCCTGCCAAAAAAAGAAAACTCATCGGCGACAGAGGGGATTATTTTCTGAACAGAATCGAAGGGGAGACCGGTGCCAATGTTTCGGCGTGTTACCAATGCGAACGATGCACCAATGCCTGTCCGGTGAGCTATTTTATGGACATCAAACCCCACCAGGCCATACTTTATGTTCAACTGGGATGGCGCGAAAACCTGTTAAAATCGTCCACCATATGGGTATGCCTGTCCTGTGAAATGTGCACCACATACTGTCCCAATGAAGTGGGCGTTGCGGAAGTCATCAATCATTTGAGAAACATTGCAGCCCATTCGTCCGTCCCACCGAAAGAAAAAAACCTTGCCGTATTTCATCAGACCTTTCTGGAAGTGCTGACAAAATCCGGCAGGGTCAACGAATTCCAGTTGATGAACGCTTACTATTTAAAGCCGAATATATTGCATGAAAAAATAAAAAACGGGAGCTTTAAAGAGGAGCTTTTACTGGGGTTGACCCTGTTGAGAAAAGGAAGATTGAAACCCTTCACATCCCGGTCAAAAGCCATCAAAGAGATTCAAAGGGCCTATATTCAGGCCCGCGGAGAAATTGTTTGATGAAGCTGTCTTTTTATCCCGGCTGTTCTTTGGAAGGTATGGCCGTCGACTATGCCCGATCCATTGATGCGGTGTTTCAAGCACTGGATATCGATCTGGTTGAAATCGACGACTGGTCCTGTTGCGGCGCCACGGCTGCCCACAGTCTCAGCGAGGCCATGTCGGTTATTTTGCCGGCAAGAAATCTATCTGCTGCAGAGAAAATGGGGCTTGATATCGTATCTCCCTGTGCCAACTGCTTCAATCGTCTCCGGTTTTCCCAACAGATGATACAGAAAAAAGTTATAGATATTCCCTGGCCGGTGACCGGTGATCTAAGAGTTCATGATATGACGCGTTTTCTGGCGGAGCCAACCATGATCAAACAGATCAAAAAACGGGTTTTAAAGCCGTTAACAGGTTTGAAACTGGTCTGCTATTACGGCTGTCAGATGGTACGTCCCCCGAGAATTACCGGTTATACGGATTATGAAAACCCCCAAACACTGGATCGTATTGCAGCCGCCACCGGCGCGAAGGTCATCGACTGGTCCTATAAAGCAACCTGCTGTGGTGCCAGCATCGGCATCGCGCGCAGGGACATCGGAGAGTCTTTGACCAAAAGACTTTTGGATAAAGCACGGAAGGCCGGGG
Organism: Desulfobacterales bacterium; assembly: GCA_050123915.1. Classification (GTDB taxonomy): domain Bacteria; phylum Desulfobacterota; class Desulfobacteria; order Desulfobacterales; family UBA11574; genus UBA11574. The sequence goes on from JASFGF010000053.1 coordinate 3,110, forward strand.
CGGAAGCCATTGTTGTGTCATGCCCGCTATGCCAGTCAAATCTTGATATGATTCAAAAAGATCGTTTAAAAAGGCCGGTTCCGATATTTTATTTTACCGAGTTGCTCCGGTTGAGTTTCAGCGACAGGGGAAATCCGAAGTGGTTTAAGACGCATTTTTCAAATCCTGTTCCGCTGTTAAAAACCAAAAATCTTCTGTGATAATTATGGCATCTGATCTGAAAAGTACGGTGGGAAAAGTCATCGTTGTCGGCGGCGGCATCGGAGGCATTCAGTGTGCCCTCGATCTGGCGGACACGGGTTTTTACGTTTATCTGATCGAAAAATCACATACACTGGGTGGAACAATGGCCCAGCTGGACAAAACCTTTCCAACCAATGACTGCTCCACCTGCATGTTTTCTCCCAAGCTTGTCCAGGCGGCCGGACATGCGAATATCGAAATTCTGACCACAAGTCGTATTCTCGAACTCAACGGAGATCCCGGTCGATTTACCGCTTACATTGAAAAACACGCCAGATATATCAATGAAGATAAATGCATTACCTGCGGAAAGTGTGCTGAAAAATGTCCCAAAAAAGTGCCGGATCCTTTTAACGGAGAACTGGGGATGCGAAAAGCGGCTTTTTTAACCTTTCCCCAGGCGGTTCCATTAAAATATGCTATAGATGCCGAGCATTGTCTTTATTTAACCAAAGGAAAGTGTGGCGTATGCCAGAAAATCTGTCCCGCCGATGCCGTTGAATACGACCAAAAACCGGAGCGCTTTCAAATCGACGCCGGCGCGGTGGTGATTTCAACCGGTTTCGAACCGGCGTTGACGGCAAAAGAGGGAGAGTTTGGTTACGGAAGATATCAAAATGTTGTTACGTCTTTGCAGTATGAACGGATGTTGTCCGCAACCGGCCCTTATGAAGGACATCTCAAAAGGCCGTCCGATGGAAAAATTCCTCAAAAGGTTGCCTGGATTCAATGTGTGATGTCCCGGGATCCAGCCCGCAACCGCCCCTTTTGCTCGTCGGTCTGCTGTATGCATGCCGTCAAACAGGCTGTTTTGACCCATACTCATGAGCCGGACACCCAAACCACCATCTATTTTATGGATCTTCGGGCCCAGGGAAAAGGATTTGACGATTATGTGGATCGTGCACGTTTGAGCCACGGTGTACGAACCCGGCGATCCATGATTTCTCAAGTCTATCTGAATCCTGAAAATGACAATCTGATTATCGAGACATTTGATCATCATATCAATAGAAAAAAAGAAGATGAATATGATCTGGTGGTTCTATCGAGTGGTTTCAAACCATCGGAAGGATTTATGGAGCTTTCCAGACAGCTGGGTCTGGTCGCGAATCCTTATGGATTTTTAACCACCGAATTCGATGAACCGGTTTCCACGTCCCGGCCAGGTGTCTTTGTGTGCGGGGGCATCGAATCACCCAAAGACATTCCCGAAACGGTCATCCAGGCCGGTGCGGCTGCCGCCGAAGCCGCCATTCTCATTAAAGAGGCCAGGCATACTGAAACGGTGGTGGAAAAAACACCGGAAGAAAAACCCATTGAAGCCGCTCCCAGGGTGGGAGTTCTGGTGTGCCATTGCGGCACCAATATCGCCGGTGTTGTGGATATCCAGAATGTGTTAAAGGACGTGAAAAAACTTCCCCACGTGGTGTTTGCCACAAACTTTATGTTTACCTGCTCCACAGAAACCCAGCAGAACATTATCGATCTTATTAAAGAACACCGGTTGAACCGTGTGGTGGTGGCGGCATGCTCCCCTAAAACCCATGAACCGTTGTTTCAGGAAACCCTGAAAGAAGCGGGATTGAACCCCTATCTGTTCGAGCTGGCCAGCATCCGTGATCAGTGCTCCTGGGTTCACGGAAACCATCCTGAAAAAGCCACCCAAAAGTCCAAGGAACTGATCCGAGCCAGTGTGGCCCGGGCCATTAAACTTGAGCCGCTGTATGACAAATCATACCCGGTGGTGAATGAAGGGCTGGTCATCGGCGGCGGTCTGGCCGGCATGACGGCCGCACTGACCATAGCCGACCAGGGATTTCAGGTTCACCTGGTGGAAAAAGGCGATAGCCTGGGGGGATTTGCAAAGAATCTCAAATTTACGCTGGAAGGACATTCTCCTTCGAGGTTGATCCGCTACCTCATCGAAAGGGTCACCCATCATCCCAACATTTCTGTTTATCTGAACAGCATGCTCGTCTCTCATGGCGGACATCTGGGCGCATTCAACGGTTCGGTTCAAAAAAAAGACAAACGAATCGATATTCGATACGGGGCCGTGATTGTGGCTACCGGTGGGCGTCCGTACGAACCCAAGGAATATCTTTACGGTCGGGACGATCGTATTCTCACCCAGGTGGAGTTCTCCAAACGTCTTTTGGATGATCCCTTATGGGCCCGTCAACTCAAACGAATTGTCATGATTCAGTGTGTGGGGTCGCGAGAACCCGATTTTCCCTATTGCAGCCGAGTGTGTTGTTCGGCAGCTGTGAAAAACAGTATCCAGCTCAAACAAATGAATCCCGGTGCCCAGGTCGTTGTGTTGTATCGGGATGTCAGGACCTTTGGGTTTAAAGAACTGTATTATTTAAAAGCACGGCAAAAAGGTGTCCTCTTTTTCCGGTATATCCCTGAGGAAAAGCCATTGGTGATCGATGACAGCGGAAAATTGATCGTCGATTTTACGGATCGAAGCTCTCATCAGGACTTTCGTATTGAACCCGACCTGGTGGTGTTAAGCGCCGGTATTCGGCCCGGTGAAGGCGCCGGGCAGATTGCCCGCCTTTTAAAATTGTCGACCGCTGATGTGGGTTTTTTTCTGGAAGCCCATGTTAAATTAAGGCCTGTTGAATTTGCCACTTCGGGTGTTTTTCTGGCCGGTCTGGCCCATAGTCCCCGGTTTATCGAAGAGAGCATCACCATGGCCAAAAGCGCCGGACAGCAGGCTATGAAGGTGTTGTGCAAGGAGAAGATGACGACCTCCGCTGCTGTCGCCGAAGTCGATATTGAAAAATGTGCGGCATGTTTGATTTGTGTTCGGGTTTGTCCCTACGGTGCACCTTTTATTAATCAAGAAGGGGTGTCCGAAATTCCGCCTTCGGCATGCATGGGATGCGGCATTTGTGCATCGGAATGTCCGGCAAAGGCCATTGAACTCAAACACAGTACCGATGACCAGCTTTTGTCAAAGATCGATGCATTGCTTGAAACTGCTATGAAGGATGATTAGGGTATGATTTACTAAAGGGTTGAGGCATGTTTCTAAATAGTCGCTCCATGGATAATCTTTCTTTACGAGCCCTAAGCCACTCAAACAGCACCCGTTTTAAAAAAAGATCATCCATTCCGCTCTCCGAGCCGGAGGTTAATACTAAAGGATTTAGAATAGAAGCTCCCCGAGGGCTCAATTTTCTGAATTTCGCTAAAGAAAACGTCTTTTAAATGTCGAATGGCTTAAATGGAGGACATCATGAAAACATATAAAAATATCAATTCCACCGTGGGGTCAACACCGCTGGTGCGTCTCAATAAAATTGCGAATGGGCTTGGTGCCCAAATCTTTGCCAAGCTCGAATTTTTTAATCCTTTGGGAAGCGTCAAGGATCGAATCGGCGTTTCAATGATTGAAGCTGCCGAAAAAAAAGGATTGATAAACCCGGAAACCACCATTGTGGAGCCCACCAGCGGCAACACCGGGATTGCTCTGGCGTTCGTCTGTGCCGTCAAAAGGTACCCCCTGACGTTGACCATGCCTGACACCATGAGCATTGAGCGGCGAAAGCTCTTAACGCATTTGGGAGCGAAGCTTGTATTGACTCCCGGCGCAGACGGAATGAAAGGCGCCATTGCAAAAGCCGAAAAAATTTTGGAAGAAACGTCCAATACCTACATGCCCGATCAGTTTTCCAATCCCGCCAATCCGGAAATTCACCGAAAGACAACCGCCGAGGAAATCTGGCACGACACCGGCGGCAACGTGGACATCTTTATATCAGGGGTTGGAACCGGCGGCACCATAACCGGGGTTTCTGAAGTCATCAAGTCCCGAAAGCCGTCATTTAAAGCCGTGGCCGTGGAGCCTGCTGATTCACCCATTCTGTCCGGCGGTCAACCCGGGCCCCATAAAATCCAGGGTATCGGTGCCGGGTTTGTGCCGGATGTGTTAAACACCGACATCGTCGACGAGATTGTTACGGTGACCAATGAACAGGCCTTTGAAACCGCCCGAAAGATGGCTGCACTGGAAGGTATTTTGTGCGGCATATCATCCGGGGCCGCGGTTTGGGCTGCCATGGAAATGGCCCGGCGGACTGAAAATAAAGGAAAACAGATCGTGGTCCTTTTGGCGAGTACCGGTGAACGATATCTTAGTACGGACCTGTTTGTTGACTGAAGAATCGCTGCAAGAGTTTGAAGTGAACTAAAGCCTGCCCTGGTGCGAATCGTTAATATATTGATCTGACCTATGAATCATTGCAACCATACCTTTTGAGTAAAGAGTTATGGTTATCGGTCTGGGCCAGGGTTTAAAATGAGCTAAAGTTAGGAATTCTATCAATTATATAAAAACATCGGCTTCCGGATACTCTTTTTTGACCATCTCGCGAATATGCGTTCTTATCCGGCGCTCTTCTTTTCTAAAAAAGTGACGCACGACCTGTATCACCACAACTGACATAATACCGAGAACGATCAGAATGATCCATCGATGTTTACTGCTAGTTTTCAAATGTCATCCTTATAAATGATAATACCTGAAATTTTCGGTTACTTTATTCTATAACGATTTGGAAAAAACATCCAAAGTCGGGATGCATTAAATATTAAATGGTTTTAAAACGTATCATCACAAACAACATTACCTTTGTCAAAGATACCACGATGAATATCACATATTCACGCATCTGCCATAGTTGAACATGGCACGATAATTTAGTATGTTTAAAAATAGTTTATTGGCAAGTACGTACGCAAAAATGGATAGGTTGTGACGCCGACATATTTTAACCAGAGCTTAATTAGGGTGAATCATGAAAAAAAGTATTTATGTATGTATGTGTCTCTTTTTAGCCTCTGCAATGGCTTTTGCCGCGCAGTTCGATAATGAGAAAGCGTTAAAAGGACTGTCCAGTGTCAAAATCGTCTGTGACGTCAATGTCGGAGATCCGGATTTACTGCTGACCAGAATGTATTTTCTCGATACGACATACAGCCAATTACTTGACGCCGGAGTAAAGCCCTCCATTGTGCTCGCTTTTCGGGGAAAAGCCAGTTTATTCATTACTAAAAACGACAAATACATCAAAGCGGAACATCGAAAGCAAAGAATCGAAATGAAAAAATGGATAGAGCATTTCATAGAGCTGGGCTTCACCATTGAACAGTGCTATATTGCTGCAAAATCGCATAAAATCGACACAAAAGATTTTCTTCCCCAGGTGAACATCGTCGAGAATGGGTACATTTCGCTGATAGGATATCAGAGTCAAGGGTATGCTTTTCTACCCATGGATTGATGATCAACTCAATACATATAGATTGATATCGTGTTTAAAGATTGGAGATGGGCGTCACTTTTGTCTAAGAAGAATTGAAAGCCCAATTTCTTTTCAATCAATAAATTTTCCAATCACACTGTGTTTTAACTTGATTTCGTGAATAAGACGTTCATAGTGTCGCATCCGGATTATCGAACGAATAATCAGATAAGCGCCAAAAACAATCAAAGCAAAATTGAGTATCCCCAATGGAACAAGAATATGTAATACATGAATGACGTCATAATATTTTGACGTCGCTATCAGAACACTCATAACCGACAGAGGCAAGGCTAATACAGCGATACCCGTCCGCATCACGGCTAAAGATGTGCGCTTTTCGGCTAAAACAAGTTGGGCTTCATTGATGGCAATGGAATTAATTTCGGTTTTCTCGTCGTTCAAATCTTTTTCCTCTTGGACAGATGATAATTAAATCCTAACTTGGAGATTTTTCATTGTAACCATATTTTTACGCTCTGTTCATCTTTTCTATTAAGTCAAATGCCGATTTCCAATCCAGCACATCCTTATCACAATTTGCACGCTTTAACCATATCGGATCCGTAACACTGTCATATACAGAGTGGGCATTTTCTATGAAACAAGATTTATTATATATCATTTCAGTGTGTTATCGCGATCCGCGTCCAACCCAAGCTCTGCTTTCATTTCCCGTTGCATTGCCCCTATACGACGCTCAATATTTTGCATAACTATTTGAGAAGATTCGCCAAGCTTCTGCATAGCGATCTGTTGTTTGTTGATATACAATTTGCCTAATTCAGACTCAAAAAATAGTATCAAGGATGTCAACTCTTTATCTGAATATATTGATTTGATAATTTTCAAGTGGTTTCCCTTGATTTTTTCCCACGTCAATTCTTCGATCAAAATATTCGTCATCTTGTTACTATATTTTTCGAGTAATTTGCGCTGATTTTCATTTAAGTTTTTTGCTTTGGAAAGTCTCTTTATGGGCTCTGACATTTGTGCTTTTAGTATATCGAGCAATTTGCTGTTTTGTTCCTTTTGCCTGGTAACAACTAAAAATTTTTCTGCAAGAATGTCCGATCCATCTTGATTTGCATATAAATTCAAAGAAACTGACAAAAAAAATAACATCAGAATAATTGTAATGTATCTCATATACCTTCCTTTATTTGCATGTGACGCAGGCTTTCGATTAAAGATTGTCGTCGCCTCGGCAACCGGGGCATGCTTTCTTATCTCTTATATATACGCGACATCGGCGACAGCTCATTCCGCATGGAGCGATCAGACTATTTGATTCGCAATACCTTGCGGATATCGTCTTCGTGAATACACACATGCTCGTAAGCCCAGATAATGAACCGCTCAAGTTTGCCATGGCCATGGAAGGGATGCCTTCCTTCACGGTTAAGGTCTTGTTCAGCCATCCCTCTCACGATAATAATGGTATCTTCACGAACTGATTTGAATTGTTCAATGAGCTCCCCGACAGTGAGTCCGTCTAATTTCTTAGGCTGGGTTAGATTGAATCGATCCACATCAAAATCATCCGGTGAACCCGATCCACCGGATAACATATTTTTAAACAACCAATGCATTGAGCGTTCGATGGTAATAAGATGCGCCAGTACTTGTTTTACCGTCCATTTTGCTCCGTCGGTATAAATCTGAACCCCCAGTTGGTCATCAGATAACGATCTGAAGAAAGATATGGAGTGTTTCAAATTTTTTTCGAGTTTATCGATGATTTCCGTGCGCCGGTCAGTCATAATTTACCCCATCTCCTTAAAGTCTCCAAAACCTATCTCAAAAATAAGATTAGGGTTCAGGAATAGCAAGTTGAGCTTTGCGAAATCCCGAGAATCGGTGGCGTGGAACGGTTAAAAACGGGGCATACACTTAGTATGTGAGCATTTTGAACCGTTTCACAACACCGCCATGGGCACTTAGATTGTTTTTGAGAGAGGTGATATTAAATTTTGTCTAATACCAGACGAATAATTTGTTTTTGAAGTTCAAAACCTTTTGGGCTTAACACATCGATGACAGTATCACCCTTTATGGAAACCATTCGTTGAAATCGAATGTCGCCCATCCAAAAAGCCTCATCACCGATATCTGGTACGGCATCCACCTTGGAGATGGATTCGTAGTTGTGCTGCATCTTCTTGAAATCTATGCGTGCTTGCTTAGGGTCGTTATACACAT
>JASFGF010000054.1:0-10720 GCA_050123915.1 Desulfobacterales bacterium
TTTGCTGTAACTTTGACAACAAAAAAAGAAAGAGACAATTCTGCGTCATAGACGAGGATTATCTTTTGATTTTAAACAACCTAAACGATCATTTGTAATATATCGCCAGAATTTTCAAGGCGGCGTTACGCACGTGTTGCATCGCAGGAGGTATTAACCATGAATGACCAAACTACAGGCAAAAGTGATCCCAAGACAACTTCCCGTCGTTGGCGCCAGATACTGCTCAACCGCTGGCTGCTGGCCGGGGTCTTATTAGTGGTGTTGTATGCCTTACTTGGTTTTTTGCTTACACCCTGGATCGTCAAACGCTATGTCAACAATTATGCTTTGGAAAAACTCAAACGCAACGCGTCCATTGCCGAGGTTCGGGTCAATCCCTTTCTATTTACCGTTGAGGCCAGGGACTTTGTACTTGAAGAGGCAGATAATCGTCCCATTATAGGCTTTGATCGCCTGTTTGTAGATTTTCAACTTTCAAGCCTTTTCCATTGGGCATGGACGTTTGCCGATATTTCTATAGAACAGCCATCCTTGTTCGTAGAGATACAACCTAACGGTCGTCTCAATCTCGCTGATCTTGCCGATAGTTTTCCCAAGTCGGAAGAGCCTCCGCCAACAGACAGTCGTCCACCAAGACTACTGGTTCGTCACGCTGAAGTTGTTGGCGGTAGCTTCACCTTCAGCGACCGTTCAGATACCACTCATGCTCAAGAAACATTCTGGCCCCTTAACCTCAAGTTCAATGAGATATCTACACTCCCGGAACGCAAAGGTCCGTACACCGTTAAGGCCGACTTGCCCGGTGGCGGCACGGTTGCCTGGCAAGGCGAAATATCTTTACACCCTATTTTTTCTGAAGGCAAGTTAAGCATGGCCGGTTTCAAACTGGCCACAGCGTGGAAGTTCGCTCAGGACGAGTTGAACCTTGCCGAGCCGGCAGGCGAGATGGACTTCAGCACCCGCTATCGATTCGATTATCAAGAACGTATCCCTCTCTTGGTGCTGCAGGATGCGAAGTTTGCACTCAAGGGACTTTTACTCACAGAAAAGGGCAAAAAAAACGCCTTGCTTGATTTAGAAGCAATTACAGCCGATGGCATGCGTTTCAACCTTCAAGACCGGGAACTCATGGTTCCAAACATCGTCGTACGTAACGGTAAAGTTTCGGCATCAGTGGATGAAAAAGGGTTTTTCGACTGGCAGAAGCTCGTTATACGCCAAAAGCCCACAGACGTGACTGTGCCCCCCCCTGTTCCTTCAAGTCACCAGAGTCGACCATGGCGTTTGAATGCAGGAGAGGTTAGGGTCGAAAATATCGCGATGAATTATACAGACCATAGCCGCGCCAATCCTATAGCGCTTACCGTTGGCGGTCTTAATGTTTTATTGAACGCGTCGACAGAAGTTGGAACCGGGCCGATAAAAGCACTGGCTAAGGATTTGGAGGTGGCGTTAAACCGTGTTTCAATTTCTGAAGTCGGCGACGAAACTCCTTTGATATCACTAGATACGCTTGCTCTGAATGATGGACGCGTCAATGTCGGCAGTCGTGAGATAGCGATCACCCGAGTGTCGACTACGGGTGGTGGAACAGACGTGATACGCGACAAAAACGGGCGTATCCGTCTGCTTGAGATGTTGAATCCCAAGGACAAAGGCCGGCTGAAACGCGATATCGCCGAAACCGCTGTAAAAGCGCGTGCCGAAGGTAAACCCTGGTCGTTCAGCCTTGATACGTTTGAAATGAACGGTTTCCGGGTGTTAATGAAGGACGATACCAGTGTCCCGGCCATTGTTTATAAGCTAAAAGATATCCGGGCATCAGTCAAAAATCTTACCAACGATGGTAAAACGCCCATCGATTTTAAAACAAATCTCAAGGTGGCTCAGGGTGGAAGCGTAAACGTCAGTGGCCAGGTCAGTCAGGTCGGCGACCGTGCCGATGCACGCGCGGAAATAACGAGGATAAATCTTAAACCGCTGCGACCGGCCGTAACCAAGTTCACGACCCTTGAGCTTGAGTCTGGCAACATCTCCGCGTCGGCCCGGATAAAATATCGCGCTGCCAAATCCGGTCCACAATTGCACACCAATGGATCATTAAGCGTGAACACACTCATGCTAAATGAAGAGGATACCGGTGAACGATTCCTCGAGTGGAAGGAAATGTCTGTTAATGGACTAAAGTTTGGGCTGTCCCCTGATCATCTAAAAATCGAAGAAGTAAGATTGCTGGAGCCTGGCGCTAAAGTTGTGATCTTCAAAGACCGCAGCGTAAATCTGGCCAAGGTGCTGAGAGATAAGAATGCGGCCATCACTGAGACAGAACCACAAACGGCACAACCCCCGTCACTGGCCGTCTTGTCGAAAGAAAATCGGGCACTTTTTCCAATGAACATCGATCGAATTCGCGTGGAAAACGGCGTCGTTGATTTCGCAGACCTTAGCCTTGTACTGCCCTTCGCTACCCGGGTGACTGATTTTAACGGAAGTGTTACGGGCATCTCTTCCCAGTCGACGAGCCGTGCCTCGGTAAAGTTTGATGGCCGAGTGGACAAATATGGACTCGCCACGGTGGAAGGTAGTTTGACTCCGGTCACACCCAAAACGTTCACTGATATTTCTGTGTTATTCCGTAATGTGGAGATGAAACCGCTCAGTCCTTACAGCGCCACGTTTGCCGGACGAAAAATCGCATCCGGAAAACTTAGCCTCAACCTGGAATATAAAGTCCAGAACAGCGAACTTCTCGGAGAAAATAAAGTACTGCTGGAACAGTTCACACTCGGCGAGCGGGTGGAAGCGCCCGATGCAATTAACCTCCCGCTGGATCTTGCCATTGCCCTCCTTACCGATGCCGAGGGTAAAATCGATGTTGCAGTACCGGTGAGCGGCAACGTGGACCAACCGGATTTCAAATATGGGCGAGTGATTTGGCAGGCATTCGTCAAGATGATCACCAAAATCGTAACCGCACCCTTCCGGGCGCTGGGCGGCCTTTTTGGAGACAAGAGCCAGCAGATGGACGCCATCGCTTTTAATCCCGGTAGCGCTCGCCTGCTGCCCCCGGAGCAGGAAAAACTAAAAAAGATTTCGGAAGCCCTTAAAAAACGGCCCCAGCTACGGCTGGTAGTAGACGGTCGTTTCGACCCCAAAACGGATGGTGAAGCATTGCGTACCGAGCGTACAAGGTATGCTCTTGCTCAACAGATGGGGGTTAAGCTCGCTCCCGAAGAGGATCCGGGACCGATGGCATTCGACAGCGTAAAAACGCAAAAATCTCTGGAAAAGTTATTGGAAATGCGAAGAGGAGATACCGCGATTGACGATTTCAAAACACAGTACGAAAAAGCGACCGGAAAAAAGGCCAAACGGACAAATTTTGCAATGGCCGTTATTGGTTGGGCGAGTTCCGATACCGCCTTTTACCAGGCGATGTTCAAAGAGCTGATAAAACTGGAACCGCTCACCGACAATGATCTCCAGGATCTTGCTCACCAGCGTGCTGAGGCAATCGTAAAAGAGCTTGAGGCGACCGTCGGGATAGGCTCCAATCAGGTGACCTCTGGTAGTTCCGGACCGGTGGAAAAGGCCTCAACAGATACGGTTAACACCAAACTCACCTTAGATGTCATTAAGCCTACGGTCTAAGTTTAGCCAAGATTTATCAAGATTTATACGAAGGCAGGCACAGAAGTCAGGATATCGACAATAGCAAGTTCTTAACTGGTAATTTCAGATTAAATCGGATAGTCCCCTATATTACAGGTTGACTAAATAAAGGAAATAATCGAAACTCCGGGGAACCATGTTCATGTGAACTGTGGTCGTTTACTACAGGTCAATGACTTTTAACTTGATGTAATCATATAAATAAGTGGCGGAAGTGCATGGGAATCGAACCCACCCGGGACGGTTTTAGCGCCCCACACCGGATTTGAAGTCCGGGAGCCTCACCAGTAAGCTGCGCACTTCCGTTGTATCGTAAAGTCATACATAATAATAATAATTGAATTTTTGTCAACGCTTTTGTGATAACAGGTTAGTATGGTTAGGATCGTTTGGATGGTTTTGATGGTTGAAATAGTTGTTGTGATGATTGGGAACGTAAGGATGTTTGATTCTAAACGAACTGAACGATCCTAACGTTCTAAACTCGCTTAACGATCCAAACGAACCAATAGAGGTGAAGAAATGATCGACAGAAAAAGACTGGCGGAAACATTTAAATTTCTTGTTCAAATTGACAGTGTGTCTAAAGAAGAAGGTGTCATCGCCAACGAAATCAAAAAAAAGCTCGAGTCCATGGGTGCAGAAACATTTGTGGACAATGCCGGTGATAAAATCGGTGGCAATTCAGGAAATCTTATTGCAAAATTCAAGGGGAACACACAGGCACCGCCACTTCTTCTAAGTGCACACATGGATACGGTGGAACCCGGCAGGGGAGTTACGGCTGTCCTGAAAAACGGGACATTTACCAGCGATGGAACGACAATCCTTGGCGCGGACGACAAAAGTGCCATTGCCATCCTTCTTGAAACTCTAACCATATTAAAAGAAAATGACCTACCGTACGGGCCACTCGAACTTGTTTTAACCGTTTGTGAAGAAATCGGTCTTCAGGGGGCCAAGCATCTTGATTTAAGTGCTGTTACCGCTAAGTATGGCTTTGCCCTGGATGCCACAGACACAGAAGGAATTGTGACCCGGGCGCCTTCTGCAAATCATCTTGAATTTACAGTTCATGGAAAAGACGCACATGCCGGTGCAGCCCCCGAAAAAGGGATCAATGCCATCTCCCTGGCAAGTATGGCCATCGCAAAGCTAGAACTGGGTCGGATCGATCGAGAAACCACGTGCAACATCGGGATCATTGAAGGTGGTATCGCCACCAACATCGTACCTAACCTCGTAAAGGTCAAAGGCGAGGTAAGAAGTCATGATGATGAAAAATTAGATAATATTACAAATAAAATCGTATTTTCGTTTACGGAAGCTATTGAAAATTATAAAAAATTGAATCCTAATGACGAACTTCCCCGTGTGGAAATCAATATTAAAAAAGATTTTCCTCGAACCCATATTCCGGACGATCATCCGGTGATCAAACTTGCCACCCGGGCAGCTGAAAATCTCGGAAGAAAAATGAAGACTAAAACCACCGGTGGTGGTGCGGATGCAAATATTTTCTTTGAAAAGGGTATCTTTACAGGCGTGCTTGGTACCGGAATGAGGGATATGCATACGGTACGAGAGTCCGTAAAACTCGACGACATGGTCCGCACAACAGAGCTTTTACTGGAGATTATCAGGCTGCATTCACAATTCATTTCACCGGAACGAAATAAACAATCCAAACAAAACGAACGAATTTAACGAAAGAAAGACAATGATCGCATATTTTGATTGTTTTTCAGGTATTAGCGGCGATATGACCTTGGGAGCTTTTGTTGATCTTGGCGTTCCTGTAGAATGGTTGAAAGATCGCATCGAAACACTTCCATTAACAGGGTTCGAAGTTTTAGCTGAAACGGTATCTCGCAATGGAATTCAGGCAAAAAGCGTTGAGGTTCGTGTAAAAGATCACGTAACATCGCGTCATTATGAAGACATCAAATCCATGATAGAAAAAAGCCCGTTGTCTTCTGAAGTAAAAAAGAGAAGTCTTGATATATTTGAAAAAATTGCAGATGCTGAAGCTTTAATTCACGGGTGCCCCAGGGAAAAAGTCCATTTTCATGAAGTAGGGGGAATTGATGCTTTGGTCGATATTGTAGGTACGGTGCTTTGCGTTGATTATTTGAAGATCGATAGTATCATCGCTTCGCCGATCCCTGTCGGAAGGGGATTTGTCGACTGTCAACATGGCGTCCTTCCGATCCCGGCTCCAGCAACTCTCGCTATTCTTAAAGGTATTCCGGTCCACGGCACAAAAATTCCCTATGAGTTGGTAACACCCACAGGTGCTGCGATCATTGCCACCCTCGCAGAATCTTTTGAAGAAATGCCGAACATGATTATTGATAAGATCGGTTATGGGGCTGGAAAGCGTGAGCTTAAATCACAACCGAATTTGTTGAGGATTATTCTTGGCGCCCAAATAACGAACCTGGAAAAAGGAATTGGCGAATATCAAGCCGACCAGATTGTTATACTAGAAACCTGTATTGACGATATGAACCCCGAAGTATTCGGATTCTTGATGGAGCGGCTCTTTGAAAATGGTGCACTGGATGTTTGTTGGATTCCAATTTTCATGAAAAAAAACAGGCCGGGTACGATGGTTCAGGTATTGTGTCCGGAAAATTGTCGTGAAGTGTTGATGGCGTGTATCTTATCGGAAAGCAGTTCGCTGGGTGTGAGATACTATCATGCCAAACGTTGGTTGCTCGGTCGTGAAAGAATTATGGTGCAAACAGTTTACGGTGATATAGCGGTAAAACACATTACCCAATTGGACGGCACTTCACGAATTGTGCCCGAATATGAAATCTGCAAAAAAATCGCCCTTGAGAAGAATCTTCCAATCAGGGTAGTTTATGATACGATTTTCGTTCAAATAAACCAGAATCAAAATTCGGTGGTTTAGCATTTGGAGTGAATACTATTTCTTGACAAAAAAAGTGTCAGAGTATAGAGACAAACCATGAATTTTAAACAGAAATCGGTCATGTTTATTGCGACCGGTTGTTATATCGGGAATATCTCTTTTGCTCCCGGTACTTTTGGATCTGTTCTCGGGCTCCCCATTTGTTTTTTTCTTTCGAAAACCGATTTATCGATTGCCGTTTTATTGACCCTAATAGGTATCTTGTGTGCCGTATGGATCGCCAATGAGGCTGAAAAGATATTAAAGACAAAAGATCCAGGATGTATTGTTATTGATGAAATTATAGGCATTATCTTGACATTATTCGGTCTGCCTTTTAACATTATTTCGGTGACTGCGGGATTTTTGGTGTTTAGGACCCTGGACATTTGGAAACCTTATCCGATCCGTTTTTTAGAAAATAAATTTTCAGGGGGAATCGGAATTGTTTTGGATGATGTCGCGGCCGGCATTTTGAGCAATCTTATTTTACGGATTTTGCTAAGAATAGTATATCAAGTTTAAATTCAATTAGATATCAATAATAAGCTAAAGCGATATCTTAATTTTATGAGATCGAAAAAAAACAATTCATAATGCGATTTGAAAGATAAGTAAATTTCTATTTTTCATGATTTTATTCTCTTTCATCTACCCTATATAGGATATTTCGTGTTGTGTAGTATTTTGTAATTAATAAAAAAGGTGAAACCAAACTTGAAGAAAAATAAATCTGACAAAAAAGATAATAATGATGACATCCCCAAAAAGAAAAAGAGCGGTCTACGGGAAAATGTTGAAGCCATTCTGGTGGCTATTGTATTGGCATTGTTCATACGCACATTTGTCATTCAAGCGTTCAAAATTCCTTCGGGTTCAATGAAAGAGACGCTATTGATCGGGGACCACATTCTGGTCAATAAATTCATATACGGTGTAAAGTTGCCATTTTTACAAACAACAATTGTTCCCATAACAAACCCGAAACATGGGGATATTGTGGTTTTTAAGTTTCCTGAAGACCCCAGCAAGGACTTCATCAAGCGGGTTATCGGTGTAGCGGGAGATGTGATTGAGGTTCGTGATAAGAAGGTTTATGTAAACAGCAAGCTTTTAAATCATGATTTTGGTATTCATACCGATTCCTATATCTTCCCGCAAAGTGTTCAGCCCAGGGATAATTTTGGACCGGTCGTTGTTCCGCCGCATTCACTTTTTGTAATGGGAGACAATCGTGACCAGAGCTATGACAGCAGGTTCTGGGGTTTTGTGGATTTGAAGGCTGTAAAAGGAAAAGCCTTGATGATCTACTGGTCCTGGGATAAGGAAAATTTCGGCGTTCGATGGAACAGGATTGGGCATTTGTTGAGATAAAACTGGAGGGGCATGGAGCTGTCAAGAAAAGATATTTTGGATATGGAATCCCTTTCTGTTGAAGAAATAACCCTGATTTTGGATACAGCGGACAAAATGAGGGAAATATCTGAAAGGACCATTAAAAAAGTTCCCACATTAAGGGGCAAAACCGTTGTACTTTTTTTTTATGAACCGAGCACACGGACACGGACATCGTTTGATATTGCCGCCAAACGTCTGAGTGCCGACAGCTTGTCTTTATCCGCAAGTACCAGCAGTATGGTTAAGGGAGAAACCTTAATCGATACGGGTCGGAATCTGGAAGCCATGAATCCTGATGTGATTGTGATCCGACATACGTCGGCAGGTGCTCCGCATTTGCTGGCAAAAATATTAAAGTCGCCCGTTATCAATGCCGGTGACGGTATGCACGCTCATCCCACCCAATCTCTTCTGGATTTGATGACGGTAAGGGAAAATAAAGGTCGAATTTCAGGTCTTCGAATCGCTATCATCGGCGATATATCTCACAGCAGGGTGGCACGGTCGAACAGCGTCGGATTTACAAAGATGGGTGCAGATGTTGTTCTGTCTGGTCCCCCAACGATGATTCCAAAAGGCATTGAAACTCTTGGTGTTTCTGTAACACATAACATGGAAGAAGCGATATGTGATGCAGATGTTGTCATGATGCTGCGAATACAAAAAGAGCGTCAGCAGCATTTTTTGTTTCCGTCCGAACGTGAATATTCGAAAATATATGGCCTGACAAATGCCAAGCTGAAAAAAGCAAAAGATGATGTATTGATTATGCATCCAGGACCGATGAATAGAGGGGTTGAAATTGCCTACGATGTTGCGGATGGACCGTACTCGATTATTCTTGATCAAGTAACAAATGGTGTTGCTGTCCGGATGGCCCTTTTATATCTTGTAACAGGGGGAACGCGTAATGCTGACAGTGATTAAGGGCGGAAGGGTCATTGATCCCGGAAACCTGGACGATATTCTTGATATAGTCATAGAAGATGGCAACATCGTTGAGATTAAACAAGATGCCCAAACAAATGATGACCATAAAGAATTTAAAATAATTGACGCTTCCGGAAAAATCGTTGCTCCGGGTTTGATTGATATGCATGTTCACCTTCGGGACCCGGGATATGAATACAAAGAAACCATTGAAACAGGTAGCCGTGCAGCAGCGTTTGGCGGATTTACGGCGATATGCTGTATGCCGAATACAGATCCGGTCAATGATTGCCGTCAGGTTACAGAATATATTGTTAAAAAGGCCGCCAGATTAGATATTGTTCGTGTTTATCCGGTGGCTGCGATCAGCAAGGGACTAAAAGGAGATAATCTTTGTGAATATGGAGAGTTAAAGGACGCAGGAGCCATTGCTGTATCCGACGATGGCAACCCGGTAATGAACAGTCAGTTGATGCGAAGGGCGTTAGAATATTCAAGTGGATTCAATCTGCCGGTTATCTCCCATTGTGAGGATCTTGATCTGATTTCAGACGGTGCCATGAATGAAGGTGCGGTAGCAACAAAAATGGGTCTTTCAGGGATACCCAATGCGGCTGAAAGCATCATGGTTTTAAGAGATATCGCACTGTGTGAATTAACAAACGTTCCCGTTCATATTGCCCACGTTAGCACTAAGGAGTCTGTCAGAGCCATAAGAGATGCAAAAAAAAGAGGGGTGCCTGTTACCGCAGAGACAGCACCGCATTATTTTTCTCTGACCGATGCTTCTATAGAAGATTACAACACAAACAGCAAAATGAACCCGCCGTTGCGCAGCGAACAAGACAGAGAAGCCATTTGTCAAGGACTTGTCGATGGAACCATTGACGTCATTGCCACGGATCATGCCCCGCATTCTTTAATTGAAAAAGCCGTTGAGTTCGATCAGGCTGCCAACGGTATCATCGGACTTGAAACATCGGTTCCTTTGGGGTTGAAGCTGGTTGAAGCTGGAATCATTGATATAACGGATCTAATTGAGAAAATGTCAAAAAATCCAGCGCGGATACTCGGATTAAAAATTGGTTTAGAAATAGGAAAAACAGCCGATATTACCATTATAGATCCTGAACTTTCATATTGTATAAATGCCGACAGATTCCAATCACTCAGTCGAAATACACCGTTTGACGGTTGGGATGTAAAAGGCAGGGCGGTGTTAACTATGGTGGGTGGTAAGATAGTGTTTCGCGACGAGCACTTTGTTTGAAGATCGTTAATATCGAGATGAGATGCAGACGGCTCGCTGCCATAAGTTTGAAGTCTAAATTTGGAGGCAGAAGTCAAAAATTGGAATGTAAGAACGTAAGAAGTTGAGAAAATTAGATGGAAAATAACACACCTCATATACTGGTCGTAGATGATGAACTCAGCATGCGCGAATTGCTGGAAGTCCTGCTGTCTAAAGAAGGATATAAGGTTACATGTGCAGAAAATGGTCGAGATGCCATTGAACGGATTAAAAAAACAGTTTTCGATCTTTTACTCTGTGACATCAGGCTCGGAGATATTACTGGGATCGATGTTTTAAAGGCATTGAAAGAAGAGAATCAAGATACTGTGGTCATTATGATTTCAGCCTATGCCACCACTGAGGCGGCTGTTGAAGCCATGAACGAAGGCGCTTACGATTTTGTCCCAAAACCTTTCAACAATGAAGAGTTAAAACAAACTATCAAAAATGCCCTGAATCTAAGAACTATCGAACATGAAAAAGAGATTCTGGATGATGAGCTC
>JASFGF010000055.1:0-10714 GCA_050123915.1 Desulfobacterales bacterium
ATTGCAGAGAACCATATCACATATCAAAAGAAGACTTTGAAGAACTCGTTCGTGAATATGGTTCTTTTGATACGTTTAAGGAGAACATAAATATTCCCTATACCGATGATTTGATTCTCAACAGGCCAAAAGGTTGTAAACGATGCTACAATACAGGGTATGCCGGGCGGATGGCGCTTCACGAACTGTTGTCGGGAACTGAAGAAATGAAAAAACTGATACAGAACAGTTCACCGGTAGAAGTTATCCGAAAGCAAGCAATAAAAGATGGCATGAAAACGCTAAAACAGGACGGTATTGCCAAGATTTTCAGTGGATATTGTGATTTGTTGCAGATCAGGAAAGTATGTATCACTTGAATCCAACACAAGCCCGAGGCTTCCATTACTTATGGTATGACGCCTATGGCGTCTTTGTTATTAAGGGCTCGCAATAGCACAAACGATGGCTTCGCCCTTAAGTGCCTCGCATATAAAAACCTCCGACTCCTGTGAGATTCAAGTATGAAATGAACTTCGGGTTTGCCAAATTGGAATAGGGGATTGTAAGATTATCGAGACTCGGTTATTCCTTCGTCAACTTGCCGGCAATTTCATAAATATTGCCAAAAGCCTGGCTTGACTGGTCCAGATTGATTAAAGGGACCATATCGGAAACCATTGTACGGATATGCTGGTCATAGGAGACGCAGCCCAAATCCGTGGAAGTTATGGTCAGGTATTTTTCAGCAACGATCTGAACAATACGACCCGCGTTTTCTTCCTTTTGGTTTTTAACCATGTTGGTTACAACCCCCAGGTGGATATCTCCGATCTCTTTTTTTAGAATCTCAATGATGTTCGTGTCGTCGGACTCTTCAATGAACTGAAAAAGTTCTTTGATTGTGCGGATTTTTAGAATATTTTTTGGGTCCATGGCAATTTTAATCAGAGCCTGGAGAGACGGATTTTTGCTGGAAAGTCTGCTTAATTTCCGATAGACTGCATTGCGAACAAATATGTAGGCATTTTGAATCGATGTTGGTTCCGGGGTAAGGACGATAATTTTTTTGTGGGCGATAAGAAAGAAATCCAGAACGTTAAAGGAAGTTCCAGCGCCAAGATCGAGCACAACATAATCGGTGTCCAGCCTTGACAGGTGGGTCATCAGTTTGATTTTTTGGCTGAAATGGGGGTTTGCCAGGGAAAGAACATCACTGGCCCCGCTGATGAGGCGGAGGTTTTTTTCGCTGGTATCAATGCAAATATCTTCTAATTCACTGAATTTCCTTGTAATAAAATCATTTAATGTTCTATCGGGGCTTTTAATTCCGAGAAGGGTGTGGAGATTGGCGCCGCCCAGATCGACATCCATTAAAACGGTCCGATGGCCTGTTCTGGCCAACCAAAATGCCATAATCGTACTAAAGACACTCTTTCCGGCACCACCCTTTCCCCCACCGATAGCCAATATCTTGGGTGTTGATCTATTTTCCGTGTTTAGTTCCTCTTTCACTTGGCACCTTATTTTTTAAACATTGGGCACCCATTGTGTTCGTTTTAGATTCATGGATGGACCCTAATTAATCGAAAACAACATTGGAAGATATTCTTTTCAACATCTCGAACTACTTTTCCATAAGCGAATTCCATAAGCTCCAGATCAGATTCTGTTCTGCTTCGGAGCCAAAGCAGTAGCCTTTTAATATTCCCCGGTCGACCTGGTTGATCTCTTTAAATTGAACACCGACGATGGCTGTTTTTTTACCCTCAACAGGAATTTCTTTGCCCCAGACGATGATGCCCAGGATATTGAGACGGATAGATTCTATAGGTAAACTCATTTGAATTTTAACATTTTTACCGGTTAAATCGCTTATATTTCCAATTTGATATTTCGCCCCCAAGACAACACAGGTCCCCCCCAGAGAAATATCATCTGTAAAACCGGATAGATTTAAAGGCGATTTCCCGCTTTCTTCTTGAAAAATTTTCAGATTGACCTGCATGGGTAATTGATGCCGGATTGCCTTTCTGACCGTTTTTGAATACATTTCACGGTTAGCATCAAAACGAAATTTACACAGGTTTCGTATGAGAAGATTAAGGTTCGCATGTTCCTGGCAAAGTGCAGTCAGTGTTAATCTGGAGATTTTCAACAGTTCAACATGAGTGATGGATTCAACATCTGACTCAGATAATTTGTCCTCATCAAACGGATAGATCTCGCCAAAGATATCGCTTTCTATCAGATTTGTCGTAGATTTTTTTTGGACCTTTTCATCTGCTTCAATGCGATGGTAATGGGTCTCTTCCAATGCACCGGATACGACAAAGCACAACTCGTTTTCTGTATCTCCAAATTTTCTCAGGGTGGTATTGGCAGGATATTTATGAGGCACAATTTTGGCCATCAAAGCGATCATTTCCTCGTACGCCAGTTTGGTGAAGAATTTTTGCACCTCAATATTTTGTGGATTGCATTCACAAAGGGCTGAATGGAGGGCCAATCCTTCTTCTTTGGACGGTTTGATGATTCGCCATTCAAAGATTTTACATGCTACAGCCTGCAATGGCATGCCCGCGTCTATAAAGAGTTTGCCTGACGTTTTGTATTCTTCGGCGGCATTTATTGGTTTTTCTTCTAATAGTCGGTCAGCAAAGACTCTGCGGAGTCGTGGGTCATTTGGAAAGGCTTTGAGCAGGTCCTCGAATTCTTCAACAGAATCGATGGTAATAGAGCCATCGATGATACGGTTGACAACACTGTCCTGTCTATCAATCCGGTCCATCATTACCCACCTTCCAGTTAATCTTTAACAGAAAACCCTATTTTTCGGTTATAATCTTTTGCCCTTTGAGCAGTTCTATGACTGCGTCGATACGCTGGTTCATAATCCTGTTCTTTTGATCCGAAAGGCGTAAAATTCCATATAACAATTTTAATTTCGTATCGAATTTCAACAAAATATCGCCATATTGAGCAAGGTTTTCACTTGTTGTCAATATTTGGTTTTGTATATCTTCTGGAGCCAGCGTTTCCGGTGCGGCAGACTGCTTTTTTCTAAACGCCTTTATCATTTCTTCAAGATCGTCTTTTTCAGCGTCCGACAGGCCGACAGTGATTTCTTCCAGGACTTTATCAGTCATGTTATCCTCTGCAATCAAGCGTCATCATATTCTTTAAATGCACGTTTTAATTGAACATCTATGGTCTCAATATTTTCATCGGATGCTTTTATAAACTCCATGATTTCAAAAAGATGGCCAAAATCGATCGTGTGTCTTTTCTTCAATAGCGTGAAAACCATCAATACAACAATAACACTTGTGAGGACATTCAATACGGCCAGTAGATATATTTGTGTCATGGCGTCTCCATTTTCAGAAGAGGGTGATCCAATCTGTTTTTCGGGTATTTGATTTGACGTTTTGTTAGAAAAGGCATTTTCAGATGCCTGCGTTTCCGTCAATCCGGATGTTTCAACATCCGCGGGGGGTAAGGATTGGCTGCCGACTGCTTTTTCCAGATCTTTTTGAGGCGCATTCTTCGATTCTTTTTTTTCAGGTGCTGTGGATGTTTCAGCAGAAGCTTTTTGACGCAAAGATTCATTTTGTTCGGGTTTTTCAGGCAATGAAGACACTTGGTACGCATCGACAACGATACGATCAGGAGCTGAAAGAGGAAACGCCTTGAGTATGAAATAGGGAAAAGACAGCCGGACATTGGCGATTAAATTGGATTTTTGCCGATCAAATTCAATGGAGTGAACAAGCTGTATCGGGCCTGTCTTGAATAATGTGAGACGCGGAAGGGTTGTAGAACTGTCAAGAAAAACCACGGAGAATTTTCCCTTTCCCTTAATCTCGGGGCTTTCGAATAGAACGTTGTCTTGGAATTCGAACACAATCCGGGTAAATTTTTCATGCTTACCGGTTCTCACATCTTTTAAATTGGCAGCCTGAGCCCATCCAAGTTGGGATAACGTGAAAACGGCCGCAACGATCAGCAATAATCTTAATTTCATTTGTTTATTCATGCAAGCTCTGTACTTTTTTGCCCAACTTTATCGCATAATTCAGATTTAATTTCATATAATTATAGATGATTGCGGCTGGTCTGTCAAATTAAATAGTGTCCATTCATAAATAGCCCTTTTTCCGCCGAGCGGTGTTATCCGCGGCTTTCCGGATGCGACGTACGTTGAGTACGCCTCGCCGAAAACCCTTGTGCGGCCTTGCTCGACGAAAAAAATGCTTATTTCTGAATGAGACGCACAATGATACTTTCACCATTCGTGGACGGACACTAAATAAGATGCGTGTGAGTCATTACAAAAATTTTAAAGCAAGACACTTTTTTTCATGGCAAGCTTAAATTTCAAGAGCTGTTTTTTGTAATAGTCCTGATTTTTGGTTGTCATCTCAAGGGCTCGATACTCTGTGATAATGGCCTGTTCAAACAGACCGTTAACGTAGTAACTCTCTGCGAGCGTGTCGAGAATATGGGGAGATTCTTCGATTTGAACAGCCCTTTTGGCGAGTTCCAGCGCTTTTTCCGGATTACGAAAGCGTTCGATCTCACACGTTGCATAGAGCCATGCAAGATTGTTTAACGCATGGGTGTTATAAATATCGATCCCGAGCGATTGTTCGTAAGCCTTGATCGTTTCAGGATAGTTGTTGCTGCTGTAGTAAAGGTCGCCCAGCGTGCTGTAAAGCAATGGATTGTCAGGGGTTTTTTCAATCTCTCTTTGAATGATTTTTAGAAAAAAATGTTTGTTGAGCTTCTTGCTGGTTTCACCAAAATTTAGGTTATACCCCACACCACACAACAAAAATATTCCTGCCAGATAAACGGCAATGCTTTTCTTTATTTTGTTGTCATGGCGTGTAATCCATATCTTATCAGACTCGCATTTTTTTAAATATTGGATCCGTTTCGTGATGCTGAAATGATGCCAGTTGGGCCGATCCGGGTGTTCTCCGCTGGTTGCAGCAATTTTTTCAAATGTCGAAATCAGCGGTTTGGCGCTATCGAAAAGAGAATAAACATACGTATCTGCCTGACGTTCGAAATTGCGCATAAAATATCCGAAAATAAAGCGAAAGTAGATCAGAAAAACAATGATGATGACCAAACTGAAAATCGATGTGGTTACTGCTGTTTGATCAAGGCCGGTGCTGTTTATGAATCTGTAAATGGTTTCCGAGAAGACAATCGAATAAATCAGCAGGTTAAAGGTGGCGTATGAGATGATCATGTAGCCGACAAAAAATAAAAGATAAAAAAGAAGATGCTTTTTTTTTATGTGTCCGATTTCGTGGGCAATAACCGCATCAACCTCTTCGGGTTCAAGCATTTGAAGAAGCCCTTGAGTAACAAGAATGTAGCGGAATTTCTTTATCAGTCCCATCACGGCGGCGGTGATCATTTTTCCACCGAAAATTGGCCAATAAAGAATGTTGGCATATTCCAATCCTGCTTTTCGACAGAGTTCCTCGATCCGATTTCTATAGTATCCCGTTTCAAGGGGCTTGCATCTCCAGAATTTCTGAATCATCACCGGACCCACGATGGCAATGGCGAACAGAAAAACTAAAAAATAGGTTATTTCTCCTTCGGTGGTGGAAAGGAAACGTTTCGGCAGGTCAAATGGCAGCACGTTGATGATATCTGCTATTCCTGACAGAAGAAGCCAGGGTAAAAGGATGGGCACCGAAGATGAAATTTGAGACAGAACGTACGTTTTTCTTGGCAAATCCGTGGGATAAAGGCGCTGGTAAGGATTGTAAGCACATGCCCATACGATGGCCAGGTAACCTGTAAAGAGCATGAGAAACAACAGCGCTTGAAACGTAGGAATGATGTTTAAAAACGGTATGTTCATCAGGAACGATGAAAGATTTAGGCCATAAATGTCAATTGAAAAGAGTAAGATGGCCAATATGGATTGTCGGGTTAACGTAGACCTGAACTTGTGGTCATGATGGAATGGGTGTTGTTTTAGAATCTGTTTTTCAACCCTGCGAAACTGTATCCAGGTGATTGCCGCAAAAATAACAATCAGACATACAAAAAGAAATATAGATTCAATACCCGTAAAGTTTGTATTTTCTGAAGGCTGGTACGTACTGTATATGAGAAGTACGACGATAAAGTATATAAAATTGCTAAACATAATTTTTATTAATTACTGGATTCCCGTTCCTCGAACAGGTCGAGGGCAAGCTTCATGGGAATGAGAAAATTGTTATATAAACTTCGTTTAGTAGATATTCGGATTAATGGCCGGTGTCCATTCAGAAATTCGGATTTTTGTTCAAAATCAAGGAATGCGAAAAATTTAACCACGGGCATATGGTTGATATTCCCAGGATTAAATTTTGAACATGACACCGAGCTTGAGCGAAAAGACCATTTCTGAATGGACACTATTTGTAATATCGTTCTTTTTCACTATAAATGCAACCGCAGTACTGCTGGCGGTACATCCCCAGACGTTTGGACGTTTCGACACCTTCTTTCCATCCGGTTCGGAAATCATTGTAGTAGAATGCTATCCCCACCGATTTTCCGACAGCTTCGCCAATGGATTTGATCTCATCATGTTTTTGGAATTTGCTGTACAGCAATGTGGTGCTAAAACAGTCAAATTTTCCGCGTTTTGCCATCAAAGCCGTGGACCTGAGCCGTTCATGATAACAAAAGGCGCAGCGATTCGATTCCCTAAATGCTACATTTCGGATAAAACCTTCCAGATCATAACCTTCCTGGTAAATAACCTTGAGATCGATAGACGTCGCATAAGACGCGAGGGTCTCCTGTCTTTTGATGCACTCCGTAAAAGGATGGATGTTGTTTCGGTAGAAATAACCCATCATATCAAACCCTTCATCTCGAAGAATTCCTGCCGGATATATGCTGCATGGTGCGCAACAGATGTGAAGAAGGATTTTCATCTTCTTTCTCCAAAAATCGCCGTTCCGATCCGTACAAAGGTTGCCCCTTCTTCAATGGCAACTTCAAAATCACCGGTCATTCCCATGGAGAGTTCGTTCAGGTCAACCTCTGGAAAGTCTTTTTGAATCTGATCTCTCAGATTCCGAAGGGCTGTGAAATAGGGCCGGGCTTTTTCAGGATTGTTGAAAAAAGGGGGCATTGCCATGAATCCTTTTACGGTTAGATTTTCAAAAAGAACAATGTCCTTGATCAGATTCGCTGCATTTTCTATGTCTGATCCTGATTTTGATGGTTCTTTGCTGATATTGATTTGTATGAGTACGTCTTGAATTTTATTAACTTTTTTTGCCTGCTGGTTCAGCTCACGGGCCAGTTTGAGCGAATCCACGGAATGAATCAAATCAAAAAGCCTGACAGCATATTTTGCCTTATTGGACTGGAGGTGTCCGATAAAATGCCACGATACCGGGAATGTGCCCAGAACATTGAACTTGTTCCGGGCTTCCTGAACATAATTTTCACCCAAAGTGGTCACACCGGCCATGATGGCTTCCCTGACTCTGTTTGCCGGAATGGTTTTACTAACGGCAACCAGATGGATACTTTCAGGATCGCGGCCGCATTTTAAGGCCGTTTTGTTGATGCGGTCCTTCACATTGTCCAGTCTTTTTTTCAAATCCATTGGGGTTAACATAAGCTCGAATTATTAAATTACAAATAACCAAAACAAATTATCTTCTTCAACAACCAAAACACCTTGTTGAGTGCTATCGCGATGGTGTTTTCCCTGATTTTGTAATATCGATAACACCTTCCTTGAGTAAAAATTCTATGACTTCACAAACCGGAAGCCCCACAACATTCGTGTAGGAACCATTGATGCTTTTAACCAAAAAGGTTCCAAGACCTTGTATGGCATATGAACCTGCCTTGTCAAACGGCTCTTTGGTATGGATGTACCACTCTATCTCTTCATGGGTAAGATGTTTAAAAAGAACGTCTGTTTTAACGGTTTCAGAGAACATTCTATTTTTGGCTTTGCAACAGATGGCATACCCGGTTAGGACCTGATGGGTTTGGCCGCTGAGTTGTTTTAACATGGTTCGGGCGTCATCTGTTGATCCCGGCTTTCCAAGTATATCTTTATTTTTAAGGACAATGGTGTCCGCTCCGATCACCCATTTTTCAGGATACTTTTTTGAAATGTCATCGGCTTTGGCTTCAGATAAAATTCTGACATAGGTTTCCGGTGAACATAGAGGTATCTTTGCTTCATCAATGCTGCTTGGAATTACTAAAAAATTAATACCTGCCTGTTCCAGTAAATATCGGCGCCGCGGAGACTTTGAGGCGAGGATCAAAAGGGGGGCTTCATCCGTAATTTTCATATCGTATGATGTGTTTGAGTGATAGGTATGTTTTTGATAAAACGTTGCTGAAACCTAATTTGAATGTATTGGAATTTCCTTTTTTTGAGTTCGCCGAAAGCGGACGCTTCATAAGAATATAGAAGCCATTGTATCGGTTGAATGGCTTGTCTGCCACCGGGCGACCTCACCGCTTTAAAGGATCAACTATTTTTTGATAGCTGGCATAGTAAATATCCGTTAATGTTAAAAAAGCCGTTGTAATCAACGGGCCATAAATAATGCCGAGGATACCGAATATATTTAAACCGCCAATGATTGAAAAAAAGACAAGCAGGGTATGCATTTTAACACGCTGTCCTACCAGCTTTGGCTTTAGCAGGTTGTCGACACTCACCGAGAGGATGAGATAAAAGACAATGAAAAATATGCCTGCCGCAATCCGGCCTTTAAAAAAAAGATAAATCGCTGCGGGGATAAATACCACTCCGACGCCGATGATGGGAAGAAACGCCAAAAATCCCATAATCACCCCCCATAAAAATGACGATTTTAACCCGAAAAGGTAGAAAACGGTCCCGCCGGCTGCTCCCTGAATCAGACCTCCCAGGCCATTGCCGATGAGAATCGCACCCGCCATATCCTTAAATTTCTGAATAAGTTTTTCGTCTTGTTCCTTGGGCAGCGGGGAAAGGTCGATAATGAATGAAATCAGCTTGTCGCCATCCATTAAAAGATAATAGATGATCAGAAGCATAAAAAAGAAATATACGAAAAATTTGAGTATATTCGAAGCAACGGAGCTTGCTTGCTGATACAGGAAAAAGCCGACTACCTTGCCCAATTCAGATATACCCTTGTTGAGTTCTTCACCGGTAATTTCTATATTAAAAGTTGAAAGGATAAGGTTTATTTTGTCCAAAATCTTGCTGGTTTCAAGAATTTGTTTGATCTGGTCGCTGATGACCGCTCCCTTTCCCATGAGATAGAGGCCGTAAGCCTCTTTTGACAATATGCCTACAAAAAGGACCGTTGGGATAAAGAGGATAAAGAATATTAAGGCACAGGTCAAAAGGGAGGAAAAAAGGGGACTTAGTTTACGGTTTAATAACACGTAAACCGGGTTGAAAATGCTGGTTACAACAGCCGCAAGAATAATAACGGAGATAAACGGCCAAAAGAGACGCCCTAACAAGAAAGCTGAGACAAGAAAAAGCGCCAGAAAAAACCATAAAATAATATTGCCGGAGGTTTTGTCCTGCATTGCAACTCCAATTCAATACAAATTTTGCCATTCATCCAACATTGCAATACCCAGAACCTATTTTTCAATATTTCATCATTCCAATTGTGAACGAAGCGAACTCGGTTTTTCGTTTCATCCAAACTGGAATGTCGGGACGGTGATCAGGAAAGATACCGTCTAAAATTTAGGAACGAATCGTTTTAATTCGCCGGTCTATTTGCTGGCAAATCCGCCCGCAACAAACAAAAGAATGATTTCATAAGCAAAAACAGAAACATAACTCCCAAATAACGCATAAACAATGCCGCCACCAATAACCGCCGGCACACCAAAGACCACCAAAGTTCCCAATCTTCTACTGATGTTCATCTTTAATCCATCTCCTTTAAACATTTATGATTATCAAAAGGAAAGCCCAGAACTTGAATACATCACTCCGGCCAAAGTTGAGCTTGCGAAATCCTGCTTTCTATATTAAACTTTTAACAATTTATGACCTAAATTGAACGATTGTTGAGTTTGCCGGAGATGCAAGGCATGAGACATGCAGCCGTAGTCTGCTACTGCAAGTGCCTCATAACGAAGCAGATTCGGTAAACTCGGCAAGCCCGAAGGGTTTCAAATCGTGACAATTTTTTGCTTAAATAAATCCGTCGATCAGATAAAATCCATTAATGACTTTAGCAATGTATATTTGCATATAATTATTACTTTTTTATCGCCCTGTCACTATTTGAAACGCTCAGTTTAGGTATGAAGATTTTCGTTTGTAGCAATAACCGAAAATCAAGTAAAGAAAAAAACAGACAAAATCGTTTTATTTGGTCAACCTAAATTGAGGGATTTTCAAATTTGCCGCCCCGATGAAAGATGTAAACAACAATGTGCCTGATCCTCCTATCATATGAAATGCATCCGAAATACCGGATGGTGTTTGCAGCGAACAGGGATGAATATTATAGCCGTCCCACAGCTCCCATCGCCTTTCATGATGATTCGTCGGATGTTCTTGGTGGCCGGGATCTCCAGCATCATGGGATGTGGTTGGGTATCACGCGGTCCGGACGGTTTGCAGCCATTACCAATTACAGAGACCCGGGCGCGAATATATCCAATGCACCCTCCCGAGGCTTTTTGGTTCGAAATTTTTTAACCGGAC
>JASFGF010000056.1:0-10601 GCA_050123915.1 Desulfobacterales bacterium
ACATGTTCTCCGGAAAAGATCTGTGCTGCTGCAAAAAAACGGGGTTATCGTCATCTTGCGATCACGGATACCAACAATTTATACGGCCTGTGGTCCTTTTTAAAGAGTTGTAAGCGTGAAAATATATCGCCTATTGTCGGTGCAGAACTGACGGATCCCGAAACCGGATCCCGAGCTGTTTGTCTTGTGAAAAACGATCAGGGCTTTCGTAATCTTTGTTGTATCATTACACGTCGTCATATTGACGCGGTGTTTGATCTAAAATCCGCTATCCTTAAGCATGCCAGAGGACTGGTAATCATCACACAACATCCAGAATTTTTGACACAGTGGCATGAAGCCGGATTAACGGTTGCAGCGACGATTTCAGGCAAACCGAATGGCATGACCCTTCGATTGCGGAAGACGTCTCGATATCTTGGGATTCCGATGTTATTCACACCCGGAAGTTTTTTTACAGATCCGGATGATTTCAAAACACATCGAATGTTGCGGGCTATCGATCTGAACACCTCTCTTTCCCGATTAACGACAGAAAATACAGCGTCACCCAATGCATGGCTGGCAACGGCATCTGAGTATTCCAAACGTCTTGCCAACTGGCCGGACGTCGTTCGAGCCACCGAAGTCATTGCAGAACAGTTGACATTCACCGCTCCTTGCCGTGGACTTATTCTGCCGCCATGGACCGATACACAATCAAACAATGCCGACCAAACACTACGAAATGCCGCCTATGAAGGGGCGAGAAAACGATACGGAGATGATCTGTCTGAAACTGTTGTGGATCGCTTGGAGCATGAACTTCGTATCATTAAAAAGATGGGATTTTCATCATATTTTCTAGTGGTTCAGGATATCGTGTCTCGCAGCCCGCGTATTTGCGGCCGGGGAAGCGGTGCGGCATCACTGGTGGCATACAGTCTGAGAATTACCAATGTCTGTCCCATCAAACACAATTTGTATTTCGAGCGATTTTTGAACCCCGGGCGTTCAGATCCACCGGATATCGATATCGATTTTGCCTGGGATGAACGGGACAAGGTTTTGCAGTCCGTATTGGACCAATATAAAGGTCACGCTGCGCTGATCTGTAATCACGTCACTTTTCGACCACGCATGGCCATACGGGAGGTGGCCAAGGTTTTCGGGCTTACCGAACAAGAGATCGGCCGTGTCACCAAACGTCTTCCATGGTTCTGGCGAGCGGATCACACGGAAGAAAATTTTTTTCAAAAGCTTGAACAGCTTCCCGAGCTTTCTGAATTTGATTTTCCAGAACCTTGGCCAAAGATTATTCACGCAGCCCAACACATCATTGGTATTCCACGCTATATTTCCGCTCATCCGGGTGGTGTGGTGGTCACCCCCGAACCCATAGACAATTATGTTCCTGTTGAACTTGCCCCCAAAGGTGTTCCGATTATTCAGTGGGAAAAAGATGCTGCACAAGAGAGCGGCCTGGTTAAGATCGATCTTCTCGGCAATCGCAGTCTGGGTGTTATCCGTGATGCCATTGCCAATCTTAAAGATAACCGTACGATATTTGACGAACAATTCTGGGAACCGGAAGATGATGGCGCTACACAGGCGAATGTGGCAAGAGGGAATACCATGGGTTGTTTTTACATCGAAAGCCCTGCCATGCGTATGTTACAAAAAAAAACAAAGGTCGGCGATTTTGAACATCTGGTGATCAACAGCAGTATTATACGGCCGGCGGCCAATGAATTTATCCGTGAATATGTCCGTCGCCTGCATGGCGGCAGATGGGAGCCGATTCATCCATTACTTTCGGACGTGCTTGAGGAAACCTATGGAATCATGGTCTATCAAGAGGATGTTTCCAAGACTGCTGTGGCAGTGGCCGGATTTTCACATGCAGACGCTGACGGCCTTCGCAAGATCATGTCCAAGAAAGATAAGGTCCGAAAACTGGGTGATTATCAAGCGCGTTTTATTTCAGGTGCACAAGCAAAGGGGGTTCGTAAGGATCAGATTAAGGCCATCTGGAACATGATGATGAGTTTCAGCGGCTATTCATTTTGTAAGCCTCATAGTGCCAGTTATGCCCGGGTTTCTTTCCAGGCAGCCTACCTGAAGACCCATTATCCTGCAGAGTTCATGGCCGCTGTCATCAGCAATCAGGGCGGTTTTTACAGTACCTTTGCTTATGTGTCGGAAGCACGCCGAATGGGTGTGACAATTCTGCCCCCTGACGTAAACAACAGTGATATCCTTTGGAAAGGCACTGATAAAGTCATTCGGGTGGGGTTATCATCCGTAAAGAATGTAAGGTCAGAAACATGTAAACGTATTGTTTCAGGACGCAAAGAAAAACCTTACAACGACATGGTTGATTTCCTCGATCGAGTTCGGCCGGACCCCTCTGAAGCACGCTCTCTAACGAACGCTGGTGCTTTTGATTTGCTTCATCCAGAAGAGGATCGTGCGGCTCTGCTGTGGAAATTGATCTGCTGGCAAAAATCCGGACCAAACCGGTACGGGGCAGGGGATTTGTTTAATCAAAGGATAATAATTCCAAAACCGGCGTTTCCTCCGGAGAAGAAGAGAGAACGTTTGCGGCAAGAATTTGCAGCCCTGGGCTTTTTATGCAATCAGCATCCTATGATGTTGTACGCCGATATATTAAAAAAACTAAAGACCGTCAAAGCTACGAACTTGCATCGCTTCATCGGTCGTCATGTCCGCATTGCCGGTTTGTTGATTGCCGGAAAGGTTGTGCATACCAAGCATGGTGATTCCATGGAATTTCTGACTTTTGAAGACGACACCGGACTGATTGAAACGGTTTTTTTCCCCAAAGCCTACCGTCGCTTTTGTTCCATCCTGGATCGAAACCGTCCCTTTATCATCCATGGAAAGGTGGAAGAAGATTTTAGTGCCATCACCATGACCGTAAATCAGGTAGAGGCATTAGATGTAGCAGGCTGAAATATATTTTTGTCTTCTATAAACCTCCGGAAGTGTCAGCTAATTTAATACCTTCTGAATCCATTTCTAAATCTTTTCTAAGCTCTTTGCCGATCTCTATTAACTTTGAATATATATCAAAAGAGTGAGTCATCATCTGTCGATTGTCTTCATGCAAATATTTTGCTGCTTTCTTTTTTTCCTCTTCCGCGACTTTTTCTATTTCATAAATGATGTCTTTATACCACATTTTTGACATCGGCAATTTAATGCTGTAATCTTCTCTTTCCTCATTTAGGGAAAAATTGATTTCAACGGTTGGGTAATTGCCATCATAACTGATTTTCATTTCTGACATGATTCTTCTCCTTTTCCAAGATTAACACATTTTAGTGTTTAGTTTTCTGCACTTATCAATTTTTTTAATTTTTGGCAAATAATTTTAGTCGAAATAATTTCAATAAGTTATAATTTATGTTTCGTATCCATTTTTAAGATGCTCCTTGAACTTATCATTTGCTTGACACGTCTACCGCTTTATCTTACATTTCTTTTGCAATATGGATATTTTCAATTTAAGTCATTGCCAAATAGGAATAAAACATCATGGAACTTACATCTTTAAATGCAATTTCACCTGTTGACGGGCGTTATCGGAAAACTGTTGAAAAATTAGCAGAATATTTTTCAGAAGGTGCATTGATAAAATATCGTGTTCGAGTTGAGGTTGAATATTTTATTGCATTATGCAATCTGCCGCTACCCCAACTGACAGATGTTGATAAGAGCATGTTTGAAAACTTGAGGCGTCTTTATCAAAAATTTACTCATGAAGATGCTCAAAAAATAAAAGACATCGAGCGGGTGACCAACCACGATGTCAAGGCGGTTGAATATTTTCTCAAAGAAGCATTCGATGAGTTAGGATTGCATCGCTATAAAGAATTCATCCATTTTGGTTTAACCTCTCAGGATATTAATAACACGGCGATACCCTGTTCGTTAAAAGAAGCCTGGGCAGAAGTTTTAGAACCGGTTTTGGAACAGATTATAACAGCATTAATTGAAAAAGCAAGACAATGGAAACATGTGCCGATGCTGGCTCGAACTCATGGCCAGCCCGCCTCGCCCACAAGTCTGGGAAAAGAGCTTTATGTTTTTGTCGAGCGATTGATAAAACAAAAAGCCCTGTTAAAAACAATTCCATTTTCAGCGAAATTCGGTGGAGCAACCGGCAATTTCAACGCACATTATGTTACCTATCCAAACATCGACTGGATTAAATTTGCAAATTATTTTGTGGACGAAGTGCTGGGTCTTGAACGATCAAAAATGACGACTCAGATTGAGCATTATGATCATCTGGCCGCATTTTGTGATAACCTTAAAAGAATCAATACCATTCTCATGGATATGAATCGAGACCTGTGGTCGTATATCTCAATGAATTACTTCCTGCAAAAGATCAAAAAGAATGAGGTGGGATCTTCAACCATGCCCCACAAGGTGAATCCTATTGACTTCGAAAATTCAGAAGGAAATCTTGGGGTAGCAAATGCGATTTTAGCCCACCTTTCCTCAAAGCTCCCGATCTCAAGACTGCAGAGAGACTTGACCGACTCAACGGTTACAAGAAATATCGGTGTGCCGTTGGCCCATACTCTGATTGCGTTTAAATCATTGCTAAAAGGGCTGGACAAGTTGCTCTTAAATAGTGAAGCGATTCAAAATGATTTGCAGAAAAACTGGGCGGTGGTGACCGAGGCGATTCAAACAATTTTGCGCAGAGAAGGATATCCGGAACCCTATGAAGCCTTGAAAGCATTGACACGGGTCCATTCTCACATTGACCGCAACACAATTTTAGAATTTATAGAAAGTTTAGATGTTACACAAACCGTTAAAGACGAATTAAAACAGATTTCGCCTGAAAATTACATGGGAATTTACGATTTTTAACCGAAGGCGGAACGAAACTGACACGCAGACGTCAAAGTGAAGCAGGGAACCGCGCCCCGTGACATATCATATTTTAACCCGCATCAGGTGAGAATTAATCTTCGAAACACTGCCATTGATAATTATATATGAAAATTTTTGATCCAATCAACACCCCCCTCACAGGAACCAATCTCATTGAAGCAAGCGCAGGTACGGGTAAGACCTATACCATTGCCGGCCTCTTTTTAAGACTTATTCTCGAAAAACAATTAACGGTCAACCAGGTACTGGTGGTAACGTTTACCACGGCTGCCACTGAAGAGCTTAAAGAAAGAATCCGTAACACACTTTTGGATGCAAAATCCGCTTTTTTAAAGGATTCGAGTGATGATGTCCTCATCAACGCCATTGTCAAAAAATATGACAATCGGACGTTAGCCATTCAATTGATTCAAGATGCATTGATGGACTTTGACAATGCAGCGATCTTTACCATACACGGGTTTTGCCAGCGGATTCTTAACGAGAATGCTTTTGAAACACAGAGTCGGTTCGACACAGAACTCGTGGCGGATCCCACCGCCTTAACACGGGAAATTGTGGATGATTTTTGGAGAAAACATTTTTACAGTCTGCCCATGGAATTTATCAGTTATCTGCTAAATAAAATATCCGGACCAGAGTATTTTATAAAGCTTATGACAAAAAATCGAACAGCTGACGTAAAGATTGTTCCAGAGATTGAAAAACCTGATTTGACAAGCCTTGATGACTTTAGATCGATGTTCAAAAGACTGCAAATTATTTGGCCAAACTCTCGCATTCGGGTGACACATTTGTTGAAAGATTCATCTCTTAGCGGATCAGTTTATGGCAGTTTGAAAACAACAACCATGCACTCGGGTGTTTCAAAAAGAGACCTGATGGTTGCTTCTATAATCGCATTGATGGACAAGTTCGTTGATGAAAAATCTGCCGGCTTTCCTTTATTTAAAGGCTTCGAAAAATTTACTGCAACCAAAATAGAAAATTCGACCCGGAAAAACCATAAACCCCTTTCACATGAATATTTTGATATCTGTGATACACTTTACCACAAAGGCGTTTCCCTTGAAACTGAGATGGAAACCTATTTGATGTATTTTAAAACCCAGTGTTTCAAATTCACACGAGAACAGCTTTTGATCAGAAAAAAACAAAACAACATTCAATTCTATGACGACCTGTTAATAAAACTTAAAATCGCACTCGAAGATAAAGGCGGGAAAAAGCTTTCTCAAATTATTCGGAAAAAATACAGTGCCGCTCTTGTTGATGAATTTCAGGACACGGATTCTTTTCAGTATATCATTTTTTCCCGGATTTTCGATTCAAAAAAGAACACATTTTTTATGATCGGAGATCCAAAACAATCCATATACGGTTTCAGAGGAGCAGATATTTTTTCTTATATGAAAGCTGCTCGAAACACAGATTCAAAATATACATTGATAAAAAACTGGCGATCAAATCCCAATTTGATAACCGCAGTAAACGCCATGTTTTCAAATATAAATAGACCGTTTGTCTTTGATAGGATTGAATTTGAAAAGGGTATTCCCGGAAATCAAATCACATCGATGAATGAAAGATCTTTACCGGCATTGACATTATGGTATTTGGAAGCAAATAAAAAGGCTAACACGCAGAAGCCATTGAGTAAAACCGAGTCTGTACCAATCATTGCAAAGGCGGTTGCGAAAGAGATATCCCGCCTTATTTCGAAAAATAAAAACAATCTCCCCCATCCCATAAATGCAAAAGATATTGCTGTTCTAGTAAGGACAAATCGACAGGCGCAGATCATAAAAACGCACCTGTCATTCATTGGTATCCCATCGGTCCTTTATCTTACAGGAAACATATTCCATACCCATGAGGCAATGGAAATGGAAAGAATTCTGTTAAGCATTGCCGAACCCGGAAACGAAAGGGCATTTAATGCTGCGTTGGTAACCGATGCACTCGGTGTCTTTGGAGAGGGCCTCGATTCGGCCAGCGATGAACTTTTCGGATTGGAAGCCAAATCCAACAGGTTCAGAGAATATTTTCGTTTATGGACACGGCACGGTTTTATCCGGATGTTTCGACTGTTGATGGCTGAGGAAAAGATCAGGGAACGCCTTTTGAGTTTTCCTGACGGTGAAAGGAGGTTGACCAATCACCTTCATTTGGCAGAAATTCTGCACCAGGAGTCATCTGAGAAAAAGCTTGGTATCACGAGCCTGCTCAAATGGCTTTCAGAACAAAGAAACGCTGAAATGCCCGAATCCGAAATGCATCAACTTCGTCTTGAAAGCGATGATCAGGCCGTAAAAATTATTACCATTCACAAAAGTAAAGGTCTTGAGTTCCCTGTTGTGTTTTGCCCCTTTGCATGGGAAGGATCTTTAATCAACGATCAAGAGATTCTGTTTCATAACTCGGACAACAATGAAACCCTTACCCTTGATCTTGGCTCAAAAGACTTCGGCGCACACCTTGCCATTGCTCAGCATGAGCGCCTGGCAGAAAATCTGAGGTTGCTTTATGTTGCAATAACACGAGCGATACATAAATGTTATCTTATGTGGGGCAGATTCAATACCGCTGAAACTTCTGCCATCGCCTATCTGTTACATTATAAAGGACAACCGAAAGATGTTTTAAAAGAAAATCTGCTGACATACTTAAGAGACGATGTATTAGAAAAAAACGAAGAAGATTTGCTCGAAGATTTAAAAGAGCTGTCAACCCGGTCAGAAGGGTCAATAGAAATTGTTCCGCTACCGTTTGGCGATACCATAAAACACTCGATAAAAGAAGATAAAAAGGAAAAAATGTCTTGCAGACATTTTTCAGGAAAAATTGATACCACATGGAAAATTTCCAGTTTCTCACATCTTATATCACAACAGGCAATGGATGCAGAACTTCCGGATCGTGACGTAACCTATGATTTGTATACCCAAAGAACGGAAAACGATTTGAATTTATATACAACTGAAAACATTTTTTCATTTCCAAAAGGAACCCGGGCCGGGATATTTTTCCATGACATTTTTGAACATCTTGATTTTGCTCAAAGC
This sequence comes from Desulfobacterales bacterium, assembly GCA_050123915.1. Classification (GTDB taxonomy): domain Bacteria; phylum Desulfobacterota; class Desulfobacteria; order Desulfobacterales; family UBA11574; genus UBA11574. Next base: position 7,983 of record JASFGF010000056.1, read on the forward strand.
TCTGAAGAAGAAAGAATAAAATTGATATCAAGCAAATTAAAGGAATACAGATTTGAATCCAAATGGCAAAAACCTGTTAGTGCCATGGTGGACAATGTTCTTTCAATACCACTTTGCATAAACAATACCACCTTGATGCTTTCTTCAGTTCACTGCCTCAACAGGATCAATGAAATGGCGTTTTATTTTCCACTCAAACCGGTGTCGCCGAATCGACTCAGAAAAATATTTGCTGATTATGGGGGCATTGATCTTATTCATGATTTCCCGGACCAGCTCAATAAACTCAGTTTTTCTTTAACCAAGGGTTTTATGAAAGGGTACATCGATATGGTTTTTCATGACCAGGATCGATTTTGGTTGGTGGACTGGAAATCGAATTATTTAGGAAACTGCGTTGAAGACTATGGCAAAAATGTCTTGAATAAAGTGATGAAAAAGGATTTTTACATTTTGCAGTATCATTTATATATTATTGCACTTTATCAATACCTTCAAATGAGAATACCTGATTTTAGCTATGAACGACATTTTGGGGGTATTTTTTATATCTTTATTAGAGGAGTGGATCCGGACAAGGGCCCCGAATTTGGCATTTACAAAGATATTCCTGATAAAACTCTTGTTGATGCTCTTCTCAAGGCGCTGATATTAAATGAGCAAAGATAATATAACCAATTTAATTGAAACAGGATATTTATCTGAAATAGACGTTCACTTTGGTAAGTTTATTACAGGTCTTGATAAAAAGAATCATCCGGATGTTTTTATTGCAGCGGCCCTTGCCAGCAGGGCAACCGGCGACGGAGACGGATATCTTGACCTCAATTCGATTACTCGCAAACCAATGCTTTTGGACATTAATGGAGAAGCTCTATTTAAAAGTCCAAAACTTCCTGGGTGGTTAAAAACTCTAAGACAAAGCCGGACAATTGGAAGACCCGGTGAATTCCGTCCTCTGATACTGGATGATAAAAATCGACTTTATCTTTATAGATATTGGGATTACGAAAACCGACTTTCAAGTGCCATCAAAAGCCGCATCAAAGAAGATATTCAGGGAATAGATATCTCCATTTTAAAGAACAGCCTGAACAGGCTTTTTTCAAGCAATGAAGCTGATCAATTCAATTGGCACAAAGTGGCGGGGGTGATTGCTGCGTATAAAAAGTTTTGTGTCATTACCGGAGGACCGGGAACCGGCAAAACATTCACGACAGCAAAAATACTTGCACTTCTTTTGGAGCAAGCCCGCAAAGACAAACCCAACATTTTACTCGCCGCTCCCACAGGAAAAGCAGCGGCAAGAATCAAAGAATCAATCAAAGCTGCAAAAAATACACTCAACTGCAGCGATGATATTATCGATGCCATACCTTCCGAAGCATATACGATCCACAGAATGCTGAAAACAATTCCTGGATCCCCATATTTCTACCATAATGCTGAAAATCCTCTTAAAGCCGATATCGTAGTGGTGGATGAGGTTTCAATGGTGGATCTTGCGCTAATGTCGAAACTACTATCAGCCGTGAAGAATGATGCCAGAATCATACTCATTGGAGATAAGGATCAGCTTGCTTCAGTGGAAACAGGTTTTGTAATGGCCGACATCTGTGACAAAAACAATATTCACTTATTTTCAGAACATTTTTATAAACAGTTTGAGACGTTAACCCGGTGTAAAATGGAAGTTTCGAGTAAGCAACTTAAAGACAATCCGGGACTATATGACTGCATGGTCGTTCTAAAAAAGAGTTATCGATTTACAGATGCCACTGGAATCGGAGAATGCAGCCGAGCTGTAAATAACGGCAAGTTTAACGAGACTTTCTCCATCCTTAAAAACCATCCGGATCAAATCCATTGGAAAAAGGTCTCTGGTCCTAACGATCTTTCAATAGCCCTGACAAAAGAAGTCGTCAATGGATATTCAGATTATCTTAATTGCCGTGATCCTTATAGGGCACTTGAGCTTTTTAATCGATTCAGAATACTCTGTGCAGTCAAATTTGGTGCATTGGGTGTCATTGAAATAAACAGATTGGTAGAGGAAATATTAAACCGGAACAGCCTTATCGAGCTCGATAATATATCGACCTATCCATGGTACAAAGGAAGACCTGTTCTGATTACGCGTAACGAATACAGTCTGGAACTTTTTAATGGAGATATCGGAATCACCATGGCTGAAACCGATTCAGAAAGCAAAGATTTGTATGTTTACTTTTCAGACGTTTCCGGTAAGCCCAGGCGGTTTCTTCCACATCGGCTTCCGGAACACGAAACAGCTTATGCAATGACGGTTCATAAAAGTCAGGGCTCAGAGTTTGAAACGGTCCTTCTTATTTTACCGAACCAAGATTATCCTGTATTAACCCGTGAACTGCTTTACACCGGATTTACCAGAGCCAAAAATCATATTTCGATTTGGGGAAGGGAAGAGATTATTAAAACCAGTATATTGCGTAAAATTAACCGTAATTCAGGGTTGAAGGATGCATTGTGGGAAAATACAAAATAGGGTAAGCAATTCACGGTTTACTGTTACAGGTAGAACATTTCTATTATTAAGAAATCAATAAGGTTAGAACGTAAGAAGGTCGGCAGTCCTTTTTT
>JASFGF010000057.1:0-10430 GCA_050123915.1 Desulfobacterales bacterium
ATCAGCCGTCAATGTAGGTGATTTCAGGAAAGATATTGATGATGACCAGTTTGCTTTTGATCTCTATTCTCTTCTGCTGGGTTTTCATCTTTATTATAATTTGCTTGACGACGCTGAAACCAGAAAACGTCAGGAAACTGCACTCGTTCGCTTATTGGATAGTTACCGAGCGTAAACAAGATTGGAAAAATGATTGATGATCCTTCTTGGTTTTGTTTACGTTCAATTGAGGTCAAGGTTAAAACAAACCCCTCTTCGTTGAAAAGACCGTACACCTTTCAACACATTTATTACAAACAATAAGAGGATAATATGACAAAAAAGATTCTTAAAATAAAACTACAAAGCACGAACGTTCGTTATATTAAGGTCAAGCAAAAGAGCACTCATGTTTTGCTGACAGGATTATGGCATCTTGCACCCAATGCAACGAAAAACATAATTCTCAAACGGTTTTTCAAACCAAGAACCCATGCCCTCAACCCTTTGGAAAGACAATTTCTTGAAAATGGCACGCCGTTTTATATTCATGTTCATGACAAGAAAATCCGATGCTGGAAATGGGGAAGCGGACCCGGTATTCTCTTTGCTCATGGGTGGAACGGTCGCGGCGTAAATTTCGCCCATTTTTTTAGGCCATTAATCGACGCCGGATATTCGGTTATTACGTATGATGCGCCAGCTCATGGAAAATCAGAAGGGCACGTCACCAACTATTTTGAACTCTCTGATACGGTAAGATCTTTCTTAGATCCGTCCCATGGCTTCAACATTCAGAACATTATCGCTTATTCTATCGGTGCATCCGCGACGATCAATTGCATTTCAAAAGAGAAACCTCTTATTGATGTTGTCCTAATTGCGCCGGCACTTAAACTCAAAGAGATTTTGTTCAATTCTTTTAATCATCACGGCGTACCCAAAATTGTATATCGGAACCTGGTTGCCGAAATGGAAGAATACTATGGGTACGATGTTCATCAAGACAACCCTTACGTCCTTGCAAAAACAATTTCCACGAAGATGCTGATTGTTCACGACAAGGATGACCGAACCATCCCTTATATGGACTCAAAGATACTCTCTAAAAAAACAGATAATGTATTTCTGCACACCACCGATGGTTTAGGGCACAAAAGAATCTTGAAAGATAAAGAAGTTATTGACGTCATCACAGCGTATATTTTTAACGGGCATCCCCAGCGTGATGAATCGTTGATGGAAAACATAAACCCAAAACAATCGTAAAAAAAATGGGGCTCAATTTAAAATTTGAAACGCTCAGTTTAAGGAGAAAAAAGATGAAAGATTATAAAAACATTATAGAAGAATACCGCAATGCAGACTCCGAAAAGCGTGTGTATCTTTTTTTGTCACATCGGTCGCTTAGAGATGAATTTTTAGACATCGATCAAAGCCATACATCCGTCGAATTTTCAGAAAAGCCTATCAAAAATAAATGTCGTATGTGCGGAAATTGGGGGCAAAGCCTGATCAGTGCATTAAAATAACATCGTGTAAAGATGTTATGAAATACGGCTATGCCGCTCGGTTTGGGTCTTTAACAACCTTTGGATCCCTTCCAATGTTGATTCAGCCATCAGGGCCCGGGCATAAGCAGATGCGTCGCTTACGCTGAGATCGACGATCGTCTCCTGAACAGAGCGCAAAAAATGCGGATCAACACTAAAGGTTCTGAGTCCTGCTCCGATAAAAAAGGGGATAAATTCGGGCTCATGGCCCATTTCACCGCATACTGTCACCTCAATTTCAGCATTGACGGCTGCCTGAATGATGCGGTTCAGGGACCTGAGAACAGAAGGATGATAGGGTTGATAATAGGCCGCCACCCTTTCATTGGTTCTATCCACCGCCAGCATGTATTGAATAAGGTCGTTGGTTCCGATGGAAAAAAAAGCAGCTTCTTTGGCCAATTCATGGATGATGTCCAATACTGCCGGCAATTCGATCATTGCGCCAAGGGCGGGTGCTGGATGAAAGGGAAGTTTCTGCCTCGCCAGATCAACCATGGCTTCTTCTACTGCGTGACGGGCATGGCGAAACTCATCAATGGCAGAAATCATGGGAAATACAATTTTTAATTTCACGGAACCGGAACCAGCCCTTAAGATCGCTCTTAACTGTTGGAGAAATACTTCCCTGTGGTGCAGTGAAAAGCGGATCGACCTGAGACCCAGTTCGGGATTGGCCTCCTTTATACCTTCTATATACGGCAGTAATTTTTCGCCGCCGATATCCAGCGTTCGGATGGTGACTTCCCGGTCGCCCATTTCATCGCACAGTCGTTTGTAAACCGAATACTGCTCCTCTTCGGAGGGAAGATTGGATCGCACTAAAAAGGGGAATTCGGTTCGGTATAATCCGATTCCCTCGACGTTGAGGTCCTTGGCCAGTTTTATTTCACTAAGCAAATTAATATTGGCCAGCAGTTTAACCGATTCACCGTCGCGGGTTTTTGTTTGGGGAAGTATGGGGCGGACGGCTTTCTTTTCATCTTTTTGTGTCTGGTTGCGGATTTCAAAGCGCCGGATAATGGTTTCAGAAGGTCTGGTGTGAATGCTGCCGATATCCGCATCCAGGAGTATGGGCGTACCATCCGGAATCTTGAGCAAATCGCTGCGCTCGGCAATCACCATGGGAATCTTCAAAGACCGGGCAATGATGGCTACGTGGGACGTCACCCCGCCGCTCACCAAAATAATTCCCTTAACATCTTCAGATGCTAATTTGAGCAAATTGGATGGAAGGAGTTGCCGGGCGATAACAATCCGACCTTCGGTATGATCCGTGTCTTGTGATTTGTTTTTGCAAAGGTTGTTGAGAAGGCGCCGGGCCAGATCTTCAATGTCCTGAGCTTTCTCCTTCAGATAGGCACTGGAAGCTGAAGTAAAAAGAGCCATATAATGTCCGGCAACATCTCGAACCGCCTCGGGCACAGATATCCCTTGTTCTATTTTATCCAGCATCGCATCCACAAAACGGGCATCTTTGAGAATCATAAAGTGGGCTTCAAAAATCATGGATGCACTTTCCGGCAAACGCTGAGCCAGGCGGTCCTGTAAATCCGTAAGCTGTTGTTTGGTCGCTTCCACTGCCTTTAGAAAATCCTGGGGGGCAGACACAAATTCTGAATCGGGTCGACGGGACAGCAAGGATTCACCCTCGGCTTTCAACACCGTAACCGGGGCATAGGCAAATCCGCCTGATGCTGTTTTACCTTTAATAAAACGGAGTCTTTCCAACAGGTCGTCTCCCCGAATAGGAACCGCCTTGTGGTTTTGATCGATCATCAAGCGGGCGTTTTCGATGGCCCCGGTCAACTGAGAAGCAATGGCTCGCATGGCCATCACATCGATCTCATCAAAATAATCGGGATGTTCATGCTGTACCACCAGAACGCCGATTTTTTCATTTCCCCTGTGAATCGGAACCGCTAGAAACGATTCAAAAGGATCTTCATCAGCCTCTTCAAAGTATTTGAAATTGGGATGGCCACTGGCACGCGCTTCGCAAATGGGTATCAAAGATTCAAAGATTTTTCCCACAAGGCCCTCACCGGATTTCATTCTTACCCGGCCCACCGCTGATGGATTCAAACCAACAGTGGCCTGGAGCACCAAATCCCGAGTAATGTCGTCGTAAAGATAGATGGAGCCAACATTGGCATTGAGGTGATTCGCAACCATCTCAACGGTTTGCTGAAGGAATCCCTGGATATCGGTACTGCCGATGATGAGATTGGCCAGGTCTCCGATATCGCAAAGTAGATTCAGGTGATCTCTGTTTCTGTTCCTGGATTGCATCATTACACTATTGTCATGATCGCATCATAAAGATATGATGAAACCTTAACAAAACCTTTTTTTGTACGCGTACAGGAGTACGCTTCATCGTTTCACAATGCTTTATCTCACTCCGGCAAAGCGCAGGTGAGGTCTTCCATCTTGGCCTTGCAGGTCTCCACATAATGGGCAGCTGACAGAGCCGCCATGCAGCCGTCGGCTGCCGCCAACACAATCTGGCGCGCATACCTTTCCCGCAGATCACCCACCACATAAATGCCGTCGATGTTGGTGGCGCATTGATCATTGGTGATCACGAAACCTTCCGGAGACATGCGAATACCGGCCGGAACCAATTGATTATTGGGATCAAAGCCGATGAATATGAAGACACCGTCAATGGGAAGGTCGTGCTTATCGCCAGTCTGGGTGTCCTGCAAAGTGACGGCATTCACCCCGTCGGTGTCCGCCTTGATTTCAGCGACAACGGTGTTCCATAGAACCTCCATCTTACACTCCGCCTCGACGCGCTTTTGCAGGATCATGCTGGCACGCAACGCATCGCGGCGATGAACCAGGTAAACCTTGGCAGCCAATTTGGCCAGATAAAGCCCTTCTTCGCAGGCGGTATCGCCGCCGCCCACGACCACTATGTTTTTGCCCCTGAAAAAAAATCCGTCACACACAGCACAATAGGATACCCCCTTGCCGTAGTATTCATTTTCTCCCGGTACGTTCAACTCACGGGGCCGACCGCCCGGGGCCAGTATCACGGCATGGGTTTGGATCACCCGTCCGCTGCCGGTGCGTACTGTATGAAATTCGAGGCCCGGCTCGATGGCCGTGGCTTCGTCGTTAATTTCCTCGATACCGTAAGAGCGGGCATGCTGGGCAAACTTCATGGAAAGCTCGCTGCCACCGATATTTTCGAAGCCAGGGTAGTTTTCCACGGCATCGGATTGGTTGAGCTGACCACCGGGTACCCCCTTTTCAATGAGTACGGTCTTTAAGGCCGCCCGCATGGCGTAGATAGCGGCTGAAAGGCCTCCGGGTCCTCCGCCGATGATAGTTAAATCATAAAGTTCCGGTTGCGACATGATATATCTCCTTATTATTGCCTAATCTGATCGTTTCAAATTGCGACACGATAAGATGACTATTAAGTTTCTGTTTCTGCATTTATGGAGCCAAACCCCGATGGGTGTTTTAACAATAATATCAAAATAATTAGGATAGTTCCATTATGGCAGAGACTGAGAACACATATCAAATTGGGAAGAAATTATCCGAGTAAATTCAAAAATATACATAAACAATTCCCTCTAAACGGTCAAGGAATTTCTGGATGCCGGTGAGAATGAAGTTCACCCCGTGAAACCTATGGGTCTTTTGTGTTTAACTGGTGCGGGAATCATGTTCCAACGGGGACGCTGGATGGTGGATACATAATTCAAAAATGAAAAGTGCTTATCTATGTTTAATATCGAATTCAGGCGTAAAGATTTCAGCCGGCATATCCTCCCATAGCCTTTGGCAAAATGAGGTGTGGATCTTATATCGACCTGGCAAGATGTCGCTCGGCAATTTCCAACGGATCCCCATCATCTGTCCAATATCAGAAAACTGCGGACATAGGCTTTTAGCAGCAATTGCAAATGCTGGTTTAAAACGGGCGATCTCCTTTGATTGACCGTTCTTTTCTATTTTCTCCAGAACAAATTCAGGGTTTACGCCAATGGGAAATGCCGTCATCCGGATAAATCTCAGTTCGACACTCTCCCCTGGCAGATAAATATCATAGTCTGTCACGAGCCCGATCAGTTTGTTTTGTGTTGAAATATCCGTTCCCACGCCGGATGTTTTTTCATCCCAGGACCGCGCAGGCCCCACATCGATATGTACGAGTTTTCCCTTGTAGTAACCTGTCCCGCCGAATCCGAGTTTTTTAACCGTGTTCCAGACATGCTTTGATGAAGTTCCCTGAATTTTAATGTCTGCCGCCATCCCATATTGATGGAGACTTGCCTTTGCAGCAAGTCTTCCCTTGTTGCGAAGATCGGTATTGTATTGCGGGCTTCTCCATCCGGAGACAATGGTGATCCGAGCCCCTGGATGAAGATTGTCTTCTAGATAGTCGAGAAACTCGATCAGCCTCAGGGATATGGCGGAAAGCGGTTTGTCACTTTGACCACCAAACAGACGACAAAGTGTTTTAAGGGCTTTTTCATCATAGATGCCCTTGCTTTTACGGTATTGACCATTGAACGTTATCCCGTTTTTTGCACTCACGAGGTTGAGCCTTCCATCGCCGTTGTAAAAGTAGCGGGTGACATCTGTGATGTTTTCAGATGAGGCAACACCCGTTGAACCAAGGCTCAAGATCAACAAGATTACGATATCAACTATCTGTATTCGTTTCATATTTTAATTTTATATCGAAAGTTTCATGGTTTCTCTGGATATGTCCATAAAGGCCTGCAATGCCGGCGATATCCATTTGTCTTTATGCCGGATCATTAAAACACCTGTCTCCAGCGGTTCATCCAACCATGGTATCTTTTTAATCTTGTTTTGGGCAAGTTCCGCTTTGACCGCTATCTCCGGTATAACCGTTATGCCGAGTCCTTTAATAACACACTGTTTTATCGCCTCAATACTGTTAAACTCCATAACCACCGATGGGCTGATATTTTCAGCGGTGAGCATCTCTTCAAACTGCATTTTGTAGCTGCAATCATGCTTGGGTAAAAGAATCGACTGGCCGTTTAGATCACGAAAGGTCATGCCGACACTTTTTGTGAAGGCATAATTCGGATCGGATACAAAAACAAGAGGTTCGATTCGTACCAATTCCGCCGTGAGATCCGCGGCATTGACGGATTCTGCAAGCAAAAAGGCCACATCAATGATGCCCGATCTCAACTCCTGTTGAAGGGTAAAAAGGGCGCAGCTGCTGACATCGAAGCCCACCCTCGGATATTGGCATTTGAATTGTTGGAGAACCGAGGGCAGAAGATACGTCCCCACACTTTGCGGTGCCCTGACGGATATAGAACCAATCAGTGTTTCAGAATTTGAGATTTCAGTCAGCGTCTCCTGTTCGATGTCGATCATTTTTTGGGCATACCGCATCAATTTCTGCCCGGCTTCGGTAATCACGATACGCTTTCCCAGCCGATCAAAAAGGGATACGCCCAATTCCTCTTCAAGGAGTTTGATCTGCGCTGACACGGTGGACTGGGCGTAATTAAGTGCATCCGCTGCGCGGTTAAAATTCATCAAGCGCGCAACGGTTTGGAATGTTCTGAGTTGACGCAATTCCATTGCCGCTCCCTTTAATCGTTTTTTTCGATTACTCTTATCAAATTATTTTGTTGGACACGACAAAATTGATAAGAGATAATGTAGTGAAACCGGTTAGGACTGTCAATAGAATTCAAGAGTTCAGGGGTCGAATGAAATGCTTAAGAAAGATAAAAAACTAAACAATTCCTAAATAGTGTCCATCCATGAATTCAAAATGGACATTAAAGATGAAAGGAGCAAAAAAATGAAACATTCAAAAGAGGAATTCGTTGAAATCGTTAAGAAAGTACGGGATGTTTTAAAAACTGACGAATGCGCCACATGTTCGTGCCCGAATACAAGATGTGAATGGCATGGAGATTGTTACAATTGCATCAGAATATACCGTCATTTCAGTCACAATGTCCCGAGTTGCTTACAGCCTGTTATCGGCAAAAAAATTGCGAATATTATGGACGCTGTACAAAACGAAATACAAGAGATCCCCAAAAGGCCCGATGAACTTTATGACTATTTATATTCCGTTGCACCAATAGAATAATTTTAATATGGTTTAGATCAATGGAATAGATCAGCCCCATTTTTGGACCCTGCTTTCCATAGCTTCATAGCCCCAAGGGTTTCATTTGTTGGAACGTGTATTAATTTACTGAAAGAGGGGAAAAAGCTATGACCTTCGTTGACAGGAATAAAAAAAAGACGGCAGATAAAGCTACCAATGAGAAGGGGGACAAGCCCTCCAAAACAATGCCGGATAAACTTCAGGAAAGGCGGCACAAACTGCTGGCCCTGGTGCATATTGCAAAAAAAGAGATTCCCCTTTCAGATGATGAATATCGGGATGTTATTGCATACTGGGGTGTCGGATCTTCGGCAGACATGTCTATCCCGGAGCTTGAAGAACTGGTGAAATATTTTGAGTCCTTAGGATTTAAAAAGAAGGTGCCGGATTCCAAGGATCCGGGCGCTGGGGTCGGTCAGATAAAAGCGCTTCAGGAAAGAATCAAAGAAGAAGCCGGGAAACTGAACAACGGCGAAGAAAGACTGAAAGGACTGGTAAAGAAAATCGCAAAGGAAAACGATCTCAAAGCTTGTCGAAACATAAAGAAGTTAAAGCAGCTTCTTAAGGTAATTCGGTTATTACAAAACAAAGAAAAACCATAACGCTGCATAACAAACCGGACAACAATACAAAAAAAATATGATATCAGTTTGTTACCCCCGGGATGTTACTCCCGGGGGACGTTTCCGGCAAAACTTGTTTTATTACCGCAATCTCTTCACACACGCTCCATATCCTGTAATGTAACCTTTTCAGCATGTATGATGATCCCAATTTCTGTGACAACAGGATCTTTACACAATTCCAGCCCCAAAGGATCAGGATTTTCGCTTCGCTTCAACAATTTACAGCGTACTCAATAAAGGTGAGTCATAATTTCGATGCCACTTGATAAAAAGGTTGTAATCATAATTTAGATGCTTATTTTTGCGGTTTGACCTTTAATTAACATGAAAGTGTATTCAATGAAAAAAACGATAAGAAATAAAAAAATAAGAAACATCGCGATCATTGCGCATGTTGATCACGGAAAGACAACCCTTGTTGATGCCATGTTCAGGCAGAGCGGGCTCTTCAGACCGGGCCTTGAAGTTGATGAGAGAATCATGGACAGCATGGACTTAGAACGGGAAAGAGGCATCACCATTGCCGCAAAAAACTGTTCCGTAAGTTGGAGCGGTGTAAAAATCAATATTATCGACACCCCCGGCCATGCCGATTTCGGCGGAGAGGTCGAGCGCGCCCTGTCTATGGCGGACGGTGCGGTTTTGCTTGTGGACGCGTCTGAAGGACCGCTGCCCCAGACCCGCTTCGTGTTGAAGAAAACCTTTGAGAAAGGCCTTAAGGTTGTGGTGGTAATCAACAAAATCGACAGAAAGGATGCCCGTCCCGAACAGATTCTCGATGAGATATATGACCTTTTCATCGACCTCGATGCAGACGACGAACAGCTCGATTTTCCATATCTGTATGCCATCGGACGCAAAGGCATCGCAAAAAAAACCCTGTCCGAAAAAAGGGATGACCTTCATCTTCTTTTTGAAACCATCCTCAATGAAATACCGGCCCCAGAATATGACCCCAAAGAACCGTTTCAGATGCTGGTGTCCGACCTCGGATATTCAGATTATCTCGGACGGCTTGCCATCGGAAGAATTTTTAACCAAAATATCAGGTTCAACGACGCCATGGTTTGTATCAACGACAAAGAAGAACACCTTCCCCTCAAAATATCAAAGCTTCAAGTATATGACGGGATGAATCTGAAAGAGGTTGGGGCAGCGGAACCCGGTGATATTGTTGTTCTCTCCGGAATTGAAGATGTTAAAATCGGTGACACGATCTGTACAAAAGAATTTCCAAAACCTTTAAAGAGAATCCGAGTAGACGAGCCTACGATTTCCATGGAATTTACCATCAATACCTCTCCCTTGAGCGGCAAGGAAGGCAGAATCGTACAATCCGGCAAGATACGCGAGCGGCTGATCAAGGAGACCCTCAAAAACGTTGCCGTCAGGTTTGAACAGACCGAGGACAGGGACAGATTCATTGTAAAGGGAAGGGGGGAGTTCCAAATGGCAATCCTCATCGAAACCATGAGAAGGGAAGGATTCGAACTTTCCGTGGGCCGACCAAAGGTAATTTACAAACAATTGAACGGAACCATGCTCGAACCCATTGAGACGCTGTTTGTGGATTGTGATGAACATTTTTTGGGAGTCGTCACCGAAAAGCTTTCCACAAGAAAGGGGCGGCTGACAAACCTTGTCAATAACCAAAGCGGAAGAATAAGAGCGGAATTTTCCATTCCATCACGCGCTTTAATCGGATACCGGGATGAATTCCTTACGGACACAAAGGGAACCGGAATCATGAACACCCTTTTTTCAGGATATGAGCCGTTTCGAGGTGATTTTCCCACCCGCTTTACCGGCTCTATTGTTTCAGACCGGCAGGGGAACTCTGTTGCATACGCACTCTATCACCTTGAACCCAGAGGCCGTCTTTTTATTGTCCCCGGAGAACCTGTTTATGCGGGAATGATTGTCGGTGAGCATAACAAGACCGTTGATATCAGCGCAAATCCAAGCAAGGAAAAGAAGCTCACAAACATGCGTGCTGCTGGAAAAGATGAAAGCACGGTATGTTCGCCGGTAAAACCCATGACCCTCGAAAGGGCCATAAATTTTATAAAAGATGACGAGATGGTGGAGGTGACCCCACAATCCATCAGGCTGTGTAAAAAAACGCTTTCCGTA
>JASFGF010000058.1:0-10355 GCA_050123915.1 Desulfobacterales bacterium
ACGACATAAACGCCGCCCTTAAAATTGACGATGTTTGCCTTCAATTTTTGATCAAAAATAAGCGTGGTGCCGTCTTTGGGTCTTTTTGATGATTTTATCAAACACCGGCAAACATATTCCCCGTTATCGATCCGGCTTTTTTTATCCCCCGGATAATCCAAAATAAGAACTTCAGCTTTACCGCCGGTCTCTTTCTGTCCCAAAAGTCTTGCCGGAATAACTTCGGTGTCATTGATCACCAGAACGTCCGACGGAGATAGAAGGTCATAAATATCTAAAAATTTATGGTGCGCAATTTCCCCGGTGGCCCGATTCATAAACAAAAGCTTTGACTGGTCACGCCCTTTAACCGGCGATTGAGCAATCCGTTCTTCGGGAAGATTGTAATCGTAATCATTGAGTGAAAACATGCAGCCTCAGTCCTATCTATTGTCCATCCATTAAACCAAAATAAATGAGAGGTCGGGGAGTTTTTCAAACCAACCGCTACATGGATAATCTTTTTTAAACCGCATGAACTCGCGGCAAGGGATCGTAAAGAAAAAACAGGAAACTATCTTTTGAATATCAATAAGTTTTCTGCATTATTTGTTTTTTAAAGATACGATTTCGGTATTAGCCTGTTTTTTCAAACGATCCCTAAGCCACTCAGACAGCATCCGATTTAAAAAAAGATCATCCATTTCGCTATATTCAGCGATTTAGGAGAATAACTTCCAGACTCCTTAAATAAATACTATGGGTGTCCAATTCAGAAATGAGCAATTTTTGTTCTGATCAAGGCCGCACAAGGGTTTGCGGTGAGGCGTACGTCTGTACGCCGCAGCCGGAAACCCGCGGAGAACGATGAGCAGGACAAAAAGGGCCATTTCTGAATGGACACTATTTAAGATGTTGATAGGGTCAATTCAATATTTTTCTTCCCCTGCTCAAGCCCGTTGAGAACCCTCGATCTATTTTTCCCAAGAGCAACAATGCGTGCAAGAAAGGATTTTTCCGCTACAACAAGTCCGCTGCCGAGATGGTCAAAAATCAAAACATCTTGTTTCACCCGGTTTTTTGCCAGTTGTCGAAAGGCCTTCCGCTCGGAAGTATGACAAGAAATCGTCGATGCCGTATTTACCATGCCATGGGTTTTATAGTTATGGGTGCCCCAGTGGATTTTATTGAAATTGTTTTGCATCTCTATCGTGTGCTCAGGGAATCTGTCCTGAAAAACCGCATAATATTCCAGTTCCGGAAGCATTGCCGATCCTTTGGGCAATGTATTCTCAAGGGTGCAGCAAAATTCCATGGCGGTTCCCTGTTTCCGGGCGTTCACTTCTAGAAAAAAAATGTGTCCCTGTGCGTCCACGAGATAATCGCAGCCAAATATGCCCCGAAAGCCTTCTGCAGCCAGCCATTGACCGACCTTTCGTGTATACAGCTCGAGCTGGGTCGTCAGCGTATTATCCAGTACTGTAGGGAACACAGAACCGACAAACTGGGTATCATGTTCAATGAACTGGTCTGCAATGCCGGCGATGTAAATGTCGGTTTCATTGGCAACCACACCAAGCACTGTGGGGTCAGAATCATGGGGAATATATCTGCTGATGATATAATTTTGCCTTTTATCCTCAAATTTTATCAAAATATCGTCGGGGTTGTGAGCAACAATGCTTTTCAAGCCGCCGGCGCTGTATTCCTCGCTGACAAAAATACCTTCCGTCCAGTTTGGCCACAGCTTATTCGTTGTCTTTAAAAGTTCATCCAACCCATCACATATACGATAGTCCACCATCGGAAGAAAGCTTTTACAGGCTTTGTACTGGAATATCTTACTGTTGAGTCTTTCGGAGGTTTTACTGTCAGGACCAATGATAAAAACGCCGGGCAATTGATCGAAATTCATTTCCGGCATGCTCTCGTACATATAGATATATAGCTTTTTCTGTCGATCGAGCAGCATCTGTACCAGTTCTTGGACGTGTCGATTATTCGAAACGCTCGACAAGAATGTTCTGGTCGGTACCCTACAACTCGAATTTCCACCGTGTGACCGAGAAAATTCCTTGACCAACGGATTGACGACCATCAGGTTGGGATAAGGATAGTGTGCAAAAACATCCTGAACGATCGAAATAAAATCATATTCACGGTTGTAAATCTTGGAAAGGGCTTCTTTAAGAAAAAAATTCAGGCCATAATTTTTAATAGACCCGATATACAAAAAATAATGGGTGTTTTTTTTCAGTTGGCAGTTTGAAAAATAGACATCCGACATAATATACCTGTCTCTATCCCCGGCCGTAGGTTTCATCGACATAATCGATAATTTGACCGGCGATATCCAGACCGGTTGCTGCCTCCAGGCCGCTGAAACCGGGAGAATAATTCAGCTCGATAACGCGAACCTTCCCAACGGCATCCACAATTAAATCCACACCGGCAATTTCAAGGCCAAGTACGTCGGCTGCCTTAAGTGACACTTCTTCCCACTCGGGCAACAGTTCCACAGGCCAGCTTTTTTGGGTCAGATGAAAATTAGATCTGAAATCTCCGGGTTTCGGCTTGAGTTTCATGGCTCCGGCAACCTTGCCGCCGATGACAAGGGCGCGGATATCGAGTCTGTTTTCCGGTGGGATAAATCTCTGGACCAGCATGCCCTTAGCGGTTTCCAGACTGTTATGCAGGATTAATCTGGCTTTATGGTCATTGTTAACCAGAAAGATCCCTTCTCCCACACGGCCGCTGACCTGCTTAACGACCACCGGATATCCGCCCAATCGGTCTAAAACGGACTGAAAACCCTCATAGGCGTTGATAAATCCGGTGTCAGGTATGGGTATCCGAACAGAAGACAAGGTCTGAAGGGTAAGGAACTGATCTTTTGCCAGACGGATGGCATCCAGTTTATTGACCAACGGAACCCCCATATGGTGAAGATGAGGAACCAGTTTCAGACTGGAGTCGTTCACGGTTGCACCCTGACGGGGTAAAACAACATCCAGCATCGACATATCGAGTTCACCTTCCAAATCCGGGCGACCGCTCACTAAAACCGGCCACACATAAATAGGATCCACCACGATAATCCGGTGGCCCTTTTCAGTAGCCGCTTCCGCCAATCGCTTTGTGGGAGGATAATCGTAACCTTCGGCAGTAATGATGCCAATGTTCATAACTCTATTTTCACCTTTCTGATGGAAAAGATTCAGACCCTGACATGCGCATAATCAATTGCGTAACCATGGGGGTCAGGTAAGAGATCTGCACTGAATGCACAAAAAAGTCTTCTTCACGGATGACGCTCACCACTTTTGCATACATATAAACCTTTCCATCGGTTTCCTCTGCGTTAAAATCAATCCGCACCTCCTGGAGAGGAGCAATTTCTTCGGCCACCTTCAACGTTGCCCATAGGTTCGAAAAGTGCGTCAGTTCTGCAACCATGGTCGCTGATACCCCCTTTTTGTCTTTCATTCGGTTCAGCATTACCGAAACCGGGGTATTCAACGGCGTCCCCTCTTTTAATATATCCGGAAGCATTAAGTTGTAGGGGGCTTTTATGCCAATCACATCATATAAATCGATATCCTCTTCTACCCCCTTAAACCTCATGGACCGAACCGAACGGACGATCACCAAATCTTTGATTTGCTCGTACGTCGATGGGGTAATCAGAACTTGTCCCCCTATGGTTGCACCCTCCACCCGTGATGTTAAATTGATATTGTGCCCGACAACACCATATTTTGCGCGTTCTTTACTGCCGATATTTCCGACAATAACATCTCCGGTGTTAATGCCGATACCCATATAAATAAGAGGAAGGCCCTTTTCCTTGTTTTTGCGGTTGACGTCTTCCATACCCAACTGCATGGCCAATGCACAGGCCACTGCCCGGGCAGGACTGTCTCCATATTTGACCGGTGCACCGAAAAACGTCAGTATGGCATCGCCGATAAACTCATTGATGGTGCCTTTGTATTGCCCGATGATCTTGGACATTTGACTTAAATAACTGTTTAGAACTTCGATGACCTGATTAGGGCTTAACTGTTCAGAAATAGGGGTAAAGCCTCTCAGGTCACTGAGCATAATGGTGACTTCTCTGATTTCACCGCCCAATTTTAGGCCGTCTGACGTGTCCAAAAGTTCTTTCACCACTTCTTTTGTCACGTACCGGCCGAAGGTGTCCCGAATAAAATCCCGTTGGCGCAATCCTTCCATCATTTCATTGAATGCCGCAGTTAATTGCCCAACCTCATCACTACTTTTTACTTTAATCGCATCACGATAAGGACCCTCTTCAGTCACCTGGACAGCGGAGTCTTTCAGGTCAATAATAGGTCGTGAAATCTTTCGGCTAACAACAATCAACAAGAAAAAAAGGCCAAAAATTATCGACAAATCAAATGCTGCCATTTGAAACGTCAGCCGATGAAGAGGCTTCAGCACGGTTTTTGCAGGAACACTCAACACAAATGCCAAAGGGGCGCCATTGACCCGATAAAATCCCATATACCAGGTTTCGTTCATCCGCCGGCCCACATATTGTTTATATTGCAGGTTTGGATTTTTGACATCCTCGGACAGCTGTATGTCCAATTCTTCACCGGTTGCACCGATATCCGACCCTACTTTTGTATTGTCAGGGTGAAGCAAAACGACGGCATTGTCATTAACCAATATATTTTCCCCTTTTTCAAGAACAGGGAAGTTGGGCATCAAATTACTTGAAGCCATGGCAACATCCATGTCCACCCCGAGAATACCCATCAGTGTCCCTGCATCATTGAAAACCTTATGATATATGGTGATGGTCGGATGTTTGGTGCTGGCATCCAGATAAGGAGTTGTAATCCCATCCAGAACACCGGGGGGTTGCTGTATCGCCTCGAGGTACCATGGTCTTTTTCTGGGATCGAAATCCTTGGGCAGCAATGTTGTTTTTGCTCGAATAAATTTCCCGTCAGCAAATCCCATGAATACCGATGTCACCGATCCTCCAAGAAGATCTTTGAGCGCTACGAATATATCACGCCGCTTGGAGTCATCTAAAGCTTCCAGGTTTTCCGAAATGGCCATAAGTTGAAGGGTAGATTGAACCTGAATGATTCGACTTGAAATCTGCTCTGTCGAAGCCCACAAGAAATTTTGGCCGGACTTTTTCATCTGATCGATTAAAAGATCGCGGGCCACAAGGTAACTTGTCAGTGACAACGCCGACAGAACCAGCGTCACAGGCAGGATAATAAAGAAAATAAATTTAGCAATCAGGCTTTTCATAATCGATTTTTTTCAAGATCTATCTGATGGAAATAATTCGACATCAAAAAAAAGTATTTCTTGTTTAAAGAAATATCAACAAAAATCCGCCGACAAACAAGAAAAAGGTGCGTGTCCGCGGGGGGTGCTTTCCCATGGATACGAACAGAAAAAGAAAGATAGTCCCTATCCATACTAAAGATGTTCATGCCGCCGTTTTATTCAAAAAAGACTGATTATAGAGATAGTTAAATGAAACTGTTTGACTTATATCTATAAATTTATAAAAATGTATTGAAAATTCGAATGTCCACTGTTCTCGAACATTATCCAGAGGTTCTAATGCACAAAAAAACCACGATAGCAAAGAACGTCTCGACAACATGGTTTATTTTTATCGCCGTCATAAGCCTCATCTCTTTTCCTGTTTCTATTTACGGTTTTGAAAAAACCGATACCAACACTTTGGGAATGACGTTTGTCCTGATACCATCCGGAACTTTTACCATGGGCAGCCCAACCAATGAGCCCCATCGAGGCAGCTCCGAAGTCCGTCACCAGGTTACCATCAGCAAACCCTTCTACATGCAGGCCACTGAAGTAACGGTGAAACAATGGCATTCCATTATGGGGCGGCGAATGATGGTATTTCAACAAGGTGCGGACAACATGCCGGTGACCCGGGTTTCCTGGTTTGACTGTATGAAATTCATCAAACGGTTGAACAAGCTGGGACAAGGAAAGTATCGTCTCCCCACCGAAGCGGAATGGGAATATGCCGCAAGGGCCGGAACATCCACAGCCTATAGCTGGGGAAACACCATTAACTGTGAAAAAGCCATGTATGGAAACAACAGTTTAAAAGATGATGTGTGTCAGCTTTATTATCGATCTATCGGTTTACAGATCGATCAACCGGCACCGGTAAAAACCTACAATCCTAACCCCTGGGGATTGTACGATATGCACGGCAATGTCTGGGAGTGGTGCATGGACTGGTACGGAGATTACAAAAAAAATACCGTCATTGATCCCACGGGTCCGAAATCCGGAAACATGCGAATACGCCGGGGCGGCAGCTGGTTTAAATATGGCTATTCATGCCGATCGGCCAACCGGTCTTTCGGACATCCGGCAACCCGGTATAAAACCACAGGATTCAGACTGGTCAGAGAGATTCCATAAACTGTGAAAATCATGGCCTGGAAGAAAGGCTTTGGTTATCTCCAGAGAGGATGTTCTCTGATGAATTTTCATTTAGAAAATAGGAAATAGGATTTAAAAAATAGATAACCGCAAATGGACACCAATGAACATAAATATTATTTTTTAAAATCTGTGTTTATTCGTGTTCATCCGCGGGTTCCCTTATCCTCTTTCCTCTTTTCTCTTTCCTATTTCTGCTTTAAAGGACATCGATGCTAAAAACCATCGGCAAATGGTTAAATGTTTATGAAGATGAAATCCGTCTATTTTGGTGGACGTTTTTTCTTTATTTCCTGTTGACCAGCTCCAACGTCATCCTCAACAATTATGCGGAAACCGCTTTTCTAAAACGCTACGGCGTCGAATACCTGCCCATTGTATACATGCTCAATTCCATCGCCCTTTTTGTTATTATGGGGGCAATGACCGGAATCATGGTCAAAGTCCCGGGAGCCCGAATATTATCTTATCTTTTTGTGTTTTGCGGCGTTTCAGTGGCAGGAATACGCTTTTTGATTCCCTTTAACATCGATCTTATCTATCCGGCGCTATTCATGCTAAAAGCCCAATATGAGGCATTGCTCGGGCTTTTATTCTGGAATCTGGCCAACGATCTTTTCAATACCAGACAATCCAAACGTTTGTTCTCCCTGATTACCGCCGGCGGTGTTATCGGATCAATCATCGGAAGTTTCGGCACCCCCTTTCTGGCCAAGGCCATCTCCCTGGACAATCTTCTGCTGTTCTATCTGGGAACCACACTAATGGGCGCCGTGGTGGTCAAACGCATGGAAAAAGATTATCCCACACTTTTATTCAGTGATAAAACAAGCAAAAAATCCAAAACCCGCCGCAACCTCATTACGGAATTCAAACAGATTCTTCCGTTAATGAAGGAGTCTTCGCTCATAAAAATTCTAATTTTATTGACGTTTCTCCCGAATATCATCATTCCCATACTAAATTATCAATTCAACTATGCCGTGAACGCACAGTATGCCACCGAATCTGGCCTCATTCAATTTTTCGGATATTTTAGAGGATCTTTAAACATTGTTAGCCTCATTATTCTTTTATTTGTCGGCCGCCTATACAGTCGTTGGGGGCTGCCCGTGGCACTGATGTTCCACCCAGCCAACTATATTCTGGCATTTATCGCCTTTTTAGTTAGATTCGATGTCTTTTCTGCGATTTATGCCCGAATGTCCACCATGGTTTTACGGGTGACAATTAATAATCCGGCTAGAAACATTTTAACAGGGCTGATCCCGGAATCCTTGCGTTCTGTGTTAAGACCTTTTCTTAGAGGCACGGTGGTGAGGGTCGGCTTGCTCTTGGGGTCCGGCATGATTTTAATTTCTGAAAAATTCTTTCATCCCAAGTTTCTGTCCCTTATTGCCATCCCATTTGCAGCTGCATGGCTTGCATCTGTCTTTTCTTTAAAAAAGAAATATTCAAAAATCCTCCTCGATCTGGTATCAAAGGACATGTTTGACCTAAAGGCCCTGGAAGAAACGGATTTGGAACACGTTTTCAGCGGAAAAGAAGTCACCTCTAAACTGGTCCAAGCATTTCATGAATCTTATGGAAATCGGTCGCTATGGTATGCCCGCCTTCTCAAGGCATTCAAAATAAAAGATTTGGACCGACATCTTTTAACCGCCCTCGATCACCAGAACAATCAGACACGAATCGGTCTTGTGAAGTTATTGTCTCCCAAAGCCGGAAGAAAAGCGGTTTCACTTTTGATGGACCTGGCGAAATCAGAGCAAAATCATGATCTTACTGTGGCTGCCCTTCAAGCAGCAAACCGCCTCGATCCTGAATTTTCGGAAATGTTCGATTTTGAATACTTTACACACCATCATCATCCCGAAATAAAAGCACATGCACTCATCGGTCTGTATCGTCGTGCACCTGAAAAATACCACCCGACCATCCAATCCTATCTTCGATCCGACGCGTTGAAAGATCGGCAGACCGGCGTCATTGCCGCCGGAGGATCAGGAGATAAATTGTTCACAGACCATCTCAAAGAAATGCTGATCACCCAAGAAAACGAACCAATGGTGCCGGATCTTTTAAGCGCACTTTACGCCCTAAAAGAGACCAAGCTGAATGATCTGGCATACCCCTATCTGTCACATCAGACAAAGCATATCCGTCTGGCGGCATTGTCCGTCCTTGAAATCGATAATGACGAACTTTTAAGAAAAGTCATTTCCATAATGGGAGATGCTTCCGGAGATACTTTTCAAATGGCCCAAAAAAAGATCGAAACAGCCCCTTATCAAAACGCCCAGCTTCTGGTTGAGTCCCTTGCCATACCCAACAGCCGAATCAGAAAAGCCATATTCAACTTGTTGGAATCTTTGAATATAAAAGATCTGGATGTTTTCCGGTTCGCTCGAAATCAAATTAAGGACGGTTATCAATATCTCTCAGATGCCTTAAGTCTGGAAACTTTTCCTGAAAGCGATTCGAGAAATCTTCTTGTCGATCATCTAAATCAAAAAAAGCTTCAAAGAATCGAAAATATTCTTCGCGTTCTGGCCCTTCAGGACACCTCGGGAGAAATGAAAATTATATACAGGGGAATACTCTCTTCGGATTCTCGCAAACGTGCAAACGCCATGGAAGCCCTTGAAAATATGGTGGACAAGCGCCTGTTTAAAGAAATGATTCCTTTGATTGAAAGCGCTTCCCCCCAGGAAAGTCTTAATATCGGAAGAAAGCGCTTTCAGCTCATTGGATTAGAATCAGGAGCAAAAGCATTTATCTCTCACCTGCTGGCCGATACGGATTGGGTGACAGTGTCATTGGCCCTGGATTTGATACAAAACCATGAACCTGAGCGGTATGATTCTAATATCATATCCGAATTTATCACATCTGAAAATAAATACATCCGGCGAACCGCAAGAAATATTATCGATCAAGAATTTGAAAAAGGAGAACAGCATGACGGATGAAACCACGATTTCTGAAAAAATCATGCTTTTAAAGGGTATTGAATTGTTTGAAAGTCTCTCTGTTGGCGAACTTGCCGCCATCGCATCCGTGGTTGAAGAGATCGATTATCCGGTGGGTGAAATCATTATCAAAGAGGGCAGCGCCGGAGACACTTTGTATCTGATGATTGAAGGCAACGTGTCGGTAATTAAAGACTTGGGAGAAATCAACGAGGTTGAAATCGATCGAATGGCAAGCGGGGAATATTTTGGAGAGATGGCGCTCTTTGAAGATACGGTACGATCCGTGAGCATCCGAACGGAAACACCATCTGCTTTTATGGTTCTTCATAAACAGGAATTCAAAGAAATCGTCCGTGAATATCCTCAAATCGCTCTGGAGATCTGCAAGGTTTTAAGTGGTCGCATCCGTAAACTTCACCAAAAAATAGAGTCGCGGAATTTTTGTAAAGAAGATGTCTCATAAGAACAAAATCTCCTGTAATGCTGGGCAGGATTGGCCAATTTTAGATCCCGTCTTCACTAAAATTGAAGCGGGGAAAGAAAAAAGATTTTTATCACGAAAGCACGAAAGTACGAAATAACGAAAAAGATAATAATTAAATTTCGTGCTTTCCCTATTTCGTGTTTTCATGATTGTTTTTTGAAATAATACACAAAATTAACAAGTAAGAAATTAAAATACGAACTGAAAAGGTCGAATAGATGAAAATAGCCTTTATGATGGATAAATTGGAATCCATACAGCCGATATGGGAGACGACCAGTCACCTGATGTACGAGTGCAATCAGAGAGGACATACGGTTTATTTTCTTGAACCTCATGATATTTATATCCGCGGGGGCGAGGTTGTCGCCAGGATGCGAAATATCTCCGTCGCACGGGATCTTTCCATGAAAAAATACTGGCGATCTTCAATAAAC